>CAZSDN010000012.1:26273-28467 GCA_964605595.1 uncultured Flavobacterium sp.
CCATTTCACTGCTTATGCGCCTCCGAGTTGCTTCCACTATTGCAATAGCAATCAATTTTTTCATTTTATATTTTTTAAAATTATATCGATTGGACGAAAAACTCAAAAAAAGGTTTAATCAAATGTATTTTCAAATAAAAAAGGAACCCGAATAGAGTTCCTTAATTTATAGTAACGTAGCTATTTTTAACCTTGGAGTTCTACGGTTTTTGAATCGCCGTCAACGGTTACTTTAACCAATCCGTGTTTTGACAAAGCTTTCATTGCCGCATCCCATTTTTTTCCGCTGAGTTCTGATTTTACTTTTAAAGCACCCAGATCCATTTTGTTTTCGTTGGTTTTTAAAAGTGCGACAACAAGTTTTTCCTCGTCAGATAATTCAATTTGGATTTGCTTCTTTTCGGGGCGCATTTGCGGAAAAAACAGCACTTCCTGAATTGATGCGTTATTTGTAAGGAACATAATTAAGCGATCCATTCCTATTCCGAGTCCGGATGTTGGAGGCATTCCATATTCCAAAGCTCTCAGGAAATCTTCATCGATGAATTGTGTTGCTTCATCATCGCCTTTTTCTGCCAAAAGCAATTGGTGCTCGAAACGTTCACGCTGGTCGATCGGATCGTTGAGCTCTGAATAAGCATTTGCGATTTCTTTTCCGCAGACCATTAATTCGAAACGTTCTGTAAGTTCAGGATTATCACGGTGTTGCTTGCAAAGCGGGCTCATTTCTTTCGGATAATCAGTAATGAAAGTTGGCTGAATGAAGTTTCCTTCGCATTTCGCACCGAAAATCTCATCAATCAGTTTCCCTTTACCCATTGTTGCGTCAACTTCAATTCCCATTGATTTTGCCGCTTCAAATAATTCAGCTTCACTTTTCCCCGAAATATCAAATCCGGTATATTTTATGATCGCGTCGGTCATTGAAATCCTTGCATAAGGCGCTTTAAAATCGACCGAATGTTCGCCGAAAGTCGTTTTTGAAGTTCCGTTTACGGCAGTTGCGCAATGTTCCAGAAGGTTTTCGGTAAAATTCATCATCCAGTTGTAATCTTTATAAGCAACATAGATTTCCATTGCCGTGAATTCCGGATTATGTGTACGATCCATTCCTTCGTTACGGAAATTTTTTGAAAACTCATAAACACCTTCAAAACCACCGACGATCAATCTTTTAAGATATAATTCATTCGCACTCCCCATATATAAAGGAATGTCGAGCGAATTGTGATGCGTTATGAACGGACGTGCCGCAGCCCCGCCCGGAATTGGCTGCAAAACCGGAGTTTCAACTTCCAGGTAGCCTTTTTCGTTGAAAAACGAACGCATTGCATTGAACAATTTTGTCCTTTTGATGAACGTTTCTTTTACATGGTCATTTACGGTAAGGTCGACATAACGGCGGCGGTATCTTTGTTCGGCATCCGCGAAAGCGTCATGAGCAATTCCGTCCGCATCGATTTTAACAACAGGAAGCGGTTTTAAGGCTTTTGCCAAAACGGTTAATCCGTAAATATGTACGGAAATTTCGCCAACCTGTGTTTTGAAAACCGTTCCGCGAACACCAATAAAGTCGCCAATATCCAAAAGCTTTTTGAAAACGACATTGTACATGGTTTTTTCTTCGTCATTTGAAATGTCATCACGTGAAACATACACCTGGATGCGACCTTCAGAATCCTTGAGTTCAGCAAATGAAGCCTTTCCCATAATGCGTTTACCCATTAAACGGCCGGCCAAAATAACTTCCTTTCCTTCGAATTTTTCAAAATTTTCAAGGATTTCAGCGCTGTGGGCAGTTACGGTAAATTCATTTGCGGGATAAGGTTCGATGCCGAGGTTCCTTAATTCGGCCAGTGCTTCCCTACGGAGTATTTCCTGTTCGGATAATGCCATGATGTTCAAATTTTAAGAGCGCAAATATAAGGGATAAGTTGGAGAGTTGCAATGTTTGGGTTTTGCTAATCTTTCATGAAATTAGAAGTTGTTGCCGAGGCGATTAATTGTTGTATTTTTGCTGAAATTTTTCCGGCATGAATAAGAAGATTGTTTTACAGGATTTAGGATTAAAAGATTATAAGGAAACCTGGGATTACCAGGAAACCCTTTTCAAAGGAATTGTAGACAGGAAAATCAGCAATAGGAAAGAAGGCCTTGAGTCTGAAACGTCGAATTATTTTCTTTTTGTAAGACA
>CAZSDN010000012.1:28477-31010 GCA_964605595.1 uncultured Flavobacterium sp.
GGGAAAAGCGGGGATGAAAGCAATATGTTATTGTCGGAAAAGCAGCTTCAGGCTAAAGGTGCGACTTTTTATAAAATCAACCGGGGCGGCGATATTACATATCATGGGCCGGGCCAGATTGTTGGTTACCCGATTTTGGATCTTGAGAATTTTTTTACCGATATTCATAAGTATTTGCGTTTTCTTGAAGAAGCAATTATTCTGACGTTGGCTGAATATGGTTTGGCTTGTTCCCGAAGTGAAGGTGAAACTGGTGTTTGGCTTGATGCGGGAACGCCTTTTGCAAGGAAAATCTGTGCGATGGGCGTAAGAGCTTCGCGCTGGGTGACAATGCACGGTTTTGCATTGAATGTGAATGCCGACTTGGGTTATTTTGATAATATAATTCCGTGTGGAATCCGTGGAAAAGCCGTGACCTCGCTAAATGTAGAATTGGGTATTGAAACTGTTGATGAAAAAGAAGTTGAGCAAAAAATCCTAACCCATTTTTCTGAATTATTTGAAGCGGAAATTCTTATTGACAATTTTCAAAATTAAGGGCAAATTCGAGTTGTTCTTCGGGCAATAACCGGAAAGACATCCGGTGGTATTTTGTAGGGCCATATTTTTTTATTGCTTCCCGATGTTCTTTTGTCGGATAGCCTTTGTTTTGTTTCCAGTTGTACATTGGAAATTCTTCATGTATTTTGTTCATGTAATCGTCACGGTAAGTTTTAGCTAAAACCGATGCGGCCGCAATGCTTAAATATTTTGAATCACCTTTGATAATGCAGGTGTGCGGAATATTTTCGATTGGTTTAAAACGATTTCCGTCGACGATTATATATAAAGGTAGCGGATTTAGTTTCATAATGCACTGTTGCATGGCCTTTATAGATGCATTCAGGATGTTTATTTCGTCAATTATTCCGGGTTCGAGATGCGTTACTGAAAAGCATAAGGCGCTACTTTCAATTATGGGGCGTAAAAAATCACGGTTTTTTTCAGAAAGCTGTTTTGAATCATTTAGTAGATCAGAACTGAAATTGTCAGGCAGAATTACTGCTGCAGCTGTAACCGGGCCGGCAAGGCAACCGCGCCCTGCTTCGTCAGTTCCGGATTCGAAATTAAATGTTGAAAAATTCCTTAATAGCACAAATCAATAATATAAATGTAACAATACGTATTTTGGCAAAGTTAAAAAAATAATAAATAGTGAAGTATGCGTTTTGGATAGGTTTGTATTCATTATAAAGCCGGTTTGATTTATGTATGTTATTTAAATTGTTTTTTTGGATAAAAAAATAATTACTAAAGTTGCATAATGGTTAAAAGTTGGAATAATCTAATTTTAATTATTAATTTAGCAAAAAAATAATCCATAATGTTAATGAAAATTACTTTAAAAAACATTTTACTGCTATCCTTCTTTTTGGGAGGCTGGTTGGTTAATTATGCACAAACTGAAGAGCAAAGGAGAATCATACGGTCTCAAACGGATGTTGAAACTTTAAAAAGCCTGGGAGAAAAATTTAAGTTGGAATACGATGCGAACAAGGAACTTGCTTTAGAATTGGCGGCAGCAAACAATTGGCCGGTATTTATTAATAATGCAGATGGAAGTTTTGCGGAATTACAAGGAGTTAATGAAAAAGGAGTGCCTCAGTATTATACAACTTATAATAGCGGCGCTGCATCAACATCAAAAATAACATCGCTTAACTCCGGAGGTGATTTAGGTTTGTCATTGAACGGACAGAATATGATAGTTGGAGTTTGGGATCAAAATCATCCGAGAAAAACGCATTCTGATTTTGGTGGAAGGGTTCAAACGCTTGACGGAGCAATCTCTACTTCTTTTCATTCAACACACGTTACCGGGACTATGGTTGGTTCAGGTGTGGGAAATGCCAATGCCAAAGGTATGGCTTATCAGGCAAATTGTTATGCTTTTGACTGGAATTCAGATAATTCAGAAATGGCTTTTTCGGCTGCGAATTATGACCTGTTGGTTTCAAATCATTCATATGGTTCTCTGGCCGGTCAATTGTCAACGTATGAGTTTGGAGCGTACACAGCAAGGGCGCGAGCTTTAGATGAAATCGCATTTGCAGCACCTTTCTATTTGAGTGTTCATGCGGCGGGGAATGACAGATCGGACAATTCTCAGACATTTAATCCGTCAAAAAATGGATTTGACTTGATTAACGGAAATAAAGTTTCAAAAAACTCCCTGATTGTGGCATCAGTACAGCAAACCGAATATACTGGACCCAGTAGTGTAATTATTGCGGGTTCTAGTAGTTATGGGCCTACTGATGATAATAGGATAAAGCCGGATATTTCAGCAAAAGGGGTGAATGTGTTTTCATTGTCAAATACCAGTGATACTGCCTATGATAATGCAAGCGGAACGTCTATGGCATCGCCTGTTGTTGCATCGGGAGCATTGTTGCTTCAGCAACATTATCAAAATTTAAACTCTAATACATTTATGCGTGCGGCAACACTTAGAGGATTGATTTGCCATACAGCTGATGAAGCGGGGCCACAT
>CAZSDN010000012.1:31020-37855 GCA_964605595.1 uncultured Flavobacterium sp.
CGATGTTTGGTTGGGGGCTTTTCAATGCAAAAGCTGCAGCTCAGGCAATCACAGGAAGGGGTTCTACTTCAATTATATTAGAATTAACATTAACGTCGTCTAATCCCACATATACTAGGACGGTAAAAGTTCCTGCTGGACAAAAACTGCAAGCTAGCATATGCTGGACAGATAGGGCGGGTACGATAAACACAGGTACTGTCGATTTGGCAACCCCTAGGCTGGTAAATGACCTTAATATTAAGGTTGCTCAAGGGGATCAAATATATTATCCTTGGAAGCTTGGCCCTACTTACACGTCGCCTGCTATTCAGGGTATTAATAATGTTGATAATATTGAAAGGGTGGATGTTTTAGATGCATCCGGAACGTATACGATTACAGTAGATTATGCTGGAACATTAACCTCTGGGTCACAGCAGTATTCATTGATAATTACAGGAATTGATGAAAATTTGAGGGTCGATAATAAAGAGCTAACAGCTTTTTCAGTTTGGCCAAATCCTGCTCGTGATTTTATTGAGGTGATTTTAGGGACATCGAATCAGGAAAGTTATAATGTACAGATTTTTGATATTCAAGGTAGAATTATATATAATAAAGAGGTTTTATCTGAAATGCAGCATTCAATAAATGTCTCATCGTTTTCGAAAGGGGTTTACTTGGTGAAAGCTACTTTAGGAAATCGAACGACTACTAAAAAAATAGTTATTCAATAAATTGAAAAATTGATTTAAGCCCCAAAAGCATAGGTTTTTGGGGCTTTTTTGTATGTATATTAAAAGCCCTTTGTGATGATTAAAAAATTAAATTTAACTCATTGTTTTCTTAATAAATATTAAAATGTAATGTTTTTCCACTTTTAATAGATTATAATTGTCTAATTATCACCGAATAGCATTTATTAATTGTTAAAAATTTGTTATTTAAAAAAAATAACATAGATTTGCATCTTAACTAATCTCAAATTAATTTAATATGAAATCAAGGCTTACTTGGATTATCACGCTTTTCTTAGCGTTATTTATTCAGTTTTCGTTTGCTCAGGAAAAAACAATTACCGGTGTGGTGAAAGACTCTGATGGGTTGGCACTTCCGGGTGTAAATGTTGTTATTCAAGGAACAACAAGAGGAACGCAAACTGATTTAGATGGGAAGTTCTCTATAACGGCTTCTCAAGGTCAAAAACTAGTTTTTTCGTCAGTAGGCAGTAAGGAGCAAATTATTACTGTTGGCGCAACGAACGTTATTAATGTTACTCTGCAAGAAGGTATTGAGTTAGAGAACGTTATCGTTGAGGGTTATAGAACCACGGCTAGAAAGACGTCTAACATTGCGGCAACCAGTATTACTTCTGAAACAATTGAAGGAAGGCCAAATGCTTCTTTCATTCAGTCGTTACAGGCGCAAGTGCCTGGTTTGAATATTTCTACGGGTTCAGGTAGTCCGGGGTCTAATAACACTACTGTAATTTTAAGAGGTGTCGGATCGTTAAACGGTAATATTGAGCCGTTGTATGTTATTGATGGTGTTCCTGCAAATCAGGACAACTTTAGAACCATAAACCCGAATGATATTGAGTCAATCACGGTGTTGAAAGATGCTGGTGCTACATCTGTTTATGGAAACAGAGGTGCGAATGGTGTTATCGTGGTGAAAACTAAAAGAGGTTCTTATAATGCAAAGCTAGCTTTTAAATATACCTCAATTACTGGTTTTACTAAGTTGCAGGGGCAGGATTATGGCAAAATGAATTCTAGCCAGCAATTGGCTCTTGAGAAAACTAAAGGCGTTGGTCTTGGGGTTACATTAACTGATCAAGAGATTGCAAATTACCCAATTAATGTAAATTGGTTTGATAAATTTTTCAGAACTGGTATTTCTCAGGATCATAATCTCAGCATTAGTGCAGGTAGTGAGAATCTAAGTTCATATACTTCTTTGGGCTATTTCGAGCAAGAAGGTATTGTTCCTACTACTGACATTAAAAGGTTTACTTTTAGAAATAACCTTAACGGTAAAAGTAGTAATGGTAAATTTACATATGGTACTAACATAGGTCTTGGTTTTTCAAAAAGAAATCAATTAGATCATGAAACGCGTACGGATATTGATGGAAATATTCTTCAAAATCCTTTGCAGGGGTCTTTATCTTCATTGCCCTATCTTGATCCGGCTGCTTATGTTAACGGTCAGCAGTTATTTGATGATTTTGGCGCCGCGTCATTTGGTATCACTCCCTATATGTTAATGGATTACCTTGTTCCTGGAAATATTACTAACCAGTGGCAGGAGCTCAAGGTTTTAGCGAATGCAAATGCGAGTTATAAAATCACAAAAGATTTGACTTTATCAACAAGTGCAGGTGTGGATATGACAGAGTCTACAAGGGTTTTTGCCAGAAATCCTCAATCATATTTAGCTATTGTGGCAGCTGCTTCAATTGCAGCTACTCCAGGTTTGGTTCAGGAAAATTTCAATAGGGATTTTGGATTCAATAATACAAATAGATTAAACTATTATAAAACATTTGGAGGAAAGCATACGGTCGATGTTTCTTTAATGACAGAATATTTTAAAGCGCACTTGAAAACGTTTGCATACGTTCAAAATGGTTTGGATATCAGGACTTCTTATCCTGGAGCGGGAACTGGGTATATTCCATTCAACCCGGCAACACCAAATATTCACCGTCCGACAGTAGGTGCTGGTATGGCAGAGGCAGGTTTGTTTTCTTATTTTGCAACTGGTGATTACGATTATAATTCTAAGTATGGGGTTTCTGCTTCGTTCAGACGTGATGCTTCTTTTAGATTTGTTGATGACAACAAATGGGGTACTTTCTGGTCTCTTTCAGCTCGTTGGAACATAAGTGAAGAAGCTTTTATGCAAGAGGGTATTTTTGATGAATTGAAATTAAGAGCTAGTTATGGTACTGCTGGTAACCAGTTAATCTCAGGAAATAACGTTTATGCTGGTGCAAGTTTGCCACGAACATTGTTCGGAACGGCTACCGGATATTCAAACTTACCTTCTTTACAGTTAACTCAAATTGGGAACCCTGGATTGGTATGGGAAACTATTCGTCAGGCGAATGTTGGTTTTGATTTTGTAATCAAAAAGAGGTTGAGAGGTACATTTGATGTTTACGAAAAGAAAACGATTGATCTGTATCAGGATTTGCCAATTTCGTTGGTTAATGCGTCAGGAGGAATACGTTCCAATATTGGTTCTATCTTGAATAGAGGTATTGAAGGGTTAGTTGCATATGATGTTTTCAAAACACAGGATTTTACATTAACGATCAATGCAAATGCTTCATACAATAAAAACCAGATTATTGATATTCCAAATGAAGAAGGACGAATTGCAGTTGGAGACTTACAGATTCAAAATAATGGAGATCCTTTATTCCAGTATTTCACAGTGCGTTACGCTGGAGTTAACCCGGCAAACGGTAATGCTTTATTTCTAAATGCGGCTGGTGATTTGACTGAAGCTCCTACACTTGATGATAGAGTAAGAACCGGGAAAAATGCTATTCCTGTTTATCAGGGAGGTTTTGGATTCGATGCTAAATATAAAGGGTTTTTCATGACGACGCAGTTTTCTTTTGTAGCAGATGTTTATAGATTTGACTTTGATTTGTCTAGTATGAGTGATCCAAATGCAATTGGCCAATTTCCGGCAACTACTGACTTGTTGAATGCTTGGACTCCTGATAATAGAAATACCAGCATCCCGTCTTTGTTTTCAACTAATACTGCCGCAGAAGATCTTTCTGATAGATTTTTGGTTGATGCATCTTACTTGAGATTGCGTTTTGTAAGTGTAGGTTATGATGTTCCAAAGAACTTTTTAGATAAAACGTTCTTGTCTGGTGCAAGGTTCTATGCTCAGGCTGAAAATATACTTACTTGGAGTAAATGGAGAGGTTTTGATCCTGAAAGTAATGCTGCAAGTACTTTTGGAGGATATCCAACACCAAAGATTTTATCTTTCGGACTTGATTTACAATTTTAAAAAAAGAAAAATAATATGAAAAATGTAAGAATTATATTAAGTTTAGTTATGCTGGGCTTAATTTCATCCTGTGACAATGCTACAGATATCATTCAGAAGGGTGAATTTAATGAAGCAGTTGCCTTCCAAACAGTAGATGATTTGCAAGCAGCTCTGAATGAAGTTTATGATAGGGTTAGCAATGAAAATGTAATTGGATTTACTAGCTTGTTTACCGACGAAGTAGCTATTGGTAACGAAAATGGCGGTCAGAACCTTGATGATTATAGTTTCTTCTTAAATCCAAATAATGCTTTTGTTGGTGGGATTTGGGCGAATAATTACACTGTAATTAATTTTGCAAACCGTGTTATCGCAGGTGCTGAACTAGTTGAAGTTGAAGCTGGTTCTGCTGAGGAAGCACAGAAGCTTGCAATTGTTGGACAATGTCGCGCATTACGTGCCTTTGCCCACTTCCAATTGTTGACTTATTTTTCGACTGATTTGAAAAATGATTCTGCATTGGGTGTTATCTTAATGGATTTTGTGCCTACTGTTCAACAGCAATTACCAAGAGCTACTAATGGAGAAGTTTTCACTTTAATTAATAGTGATTTAGACTTTGCAGCAAGTAACATCGGTACACCTACAAATTACACTTTGGTTACTCAGGACTTTATTACAGCATTCAGAGCTAGAATGGCTGCTTACAGAGGTCAGTTCGCACAAGCCGGTGTTTTTGCAGATCAAATCATCACTTCAGGAGCATATACTTTGTCTACTGGAACCACTTATCAGAATATGTGGAGAGATTTAGTACCGGGAGAAGGTATTTTTACTTTAGACCGCTTGCCTGGTAAAACAGCAGTTAACAGTCTTTGGTTTTTTAACCAGCCAACTCTTGCAGGTGGAGCGTTCTTAGATATGGGACGAAATTTGTTTAATTTATTAGATGAGCATCCAGGAGACATTAGAAGAACCGCATTCGTTAGCAACACTTCAATTATCGCTCCTGATTATGAAACAGTTGACGATTACAGAGAGGCTGATGTTTTGGTAATTGGTAAATATCCTGGTATCCCAGGTGCTGCATTGGTAAATGATATTAAAATTTTCAGGCTTTCAGAAATGTACTTTTTGAAAGCAGAAGCTTTAGCTAGTGCGGGTAATTTAAATGGCGCAACAAATTCAGTAGCAGCGGTATTGAAAGAAGTTAGAGATGCCAGAAATAAGATTCTACCTTTGCCTGCTTATGGTTCAGCAACTGAAGCGTGGGCTGACATTCTTAAAGAAAGAAGGATCGAGTTGTGTTTTGAAGGCCATCGTTACATTGATTTAAAGCGTTTGGGTACTTTAGCTAACCAGAGTGTTGATCGTTATTCCAGAGATTGTGAATTTAACGGTGCTTGTACTCTATTGGTAAGTGATTATAGATTTACTATGCCTATTCCAACTGCTGAACTTAATGGTAACGTGACCATCCGTTCTCAACAAAATCCAAATTATTAATAAAAAAAATGTATAATGAAAAAGCTATTTTTTAAATTTTCGCTATTACTTGTCTGCGCAGCTTTTTGGAGTTGCGAGGAAGATAAAGTAACCTATTCTGGGAGTGACTTTGTAATGTTCCAGGATGCTGCAACCTCTGCAATTTCAGTTGCGGAGAACGATGGTACGATTTTGCTACCTGTATTACTTACTAATCCTATGAGTGAAGATGTTACTGTGAGTTTCACGGTGACTGACGGAACTGCAGTTTTAGGTACTGATTTTTCTATAGTTGGAGGAGGTAATTCTGTTACTATCCCTGCTGGCCAAACTTCTGCAAATATTGCTATCAGCTTGGTAGATGATGATGATTTTAATGAACTTAGGACTTTTACTATTGCATTGACTGGCGCTTCAGTTTCATCTTTATCGGTAGGAATTGCTGATTTAGGGTCAAAAAGCAAAACAGTATCTATCGCTAATGATGATTGTCCTACTAAATTTACATTATTCTTTGGCGCAATATCTGTTGAGGATGTAGGTTATGGTTCTACGCCAGGAACAGGTTCTAGCACACCTGCCGGAGCATGTGACATTTTACGTGTAGTTAATGACTTACCAGGTATTGGCGGGGCAAATGATAACAAAGTTTATGATGTGATTTTAACTCCAGACTACGATGGAGCTTCTACTGGAACTGCTGAAGTTTTACCAACATTAGTTAGGCCAAATGCTTCAGGATCGTATAATGCAGTTTACTCAGCTACAGGAACATACAACGAGGAAACAAAAACAATCACCCTTTACTATAGTTTAGATGCAGTTACCGCATCAGGTACTGTTGGTGGGAATTTTTGGGATGGTACGAATGTTATTACTAAGCCATAAGGCATATTTTAAATTTTTACTCAAAGGCTATCTTATGATAGCCTTTGTTTTTTATAAGATTATTTTTTTATTTTAGCGATTCTTCAATGTCTTTATGAATATTAAATACTTTGTGATATTATTCTTTCCGCTATTTTTAGCTTCTCAAAAAGACTTTGAAAAGGCCAAGAGTTTTTTTGCTGAAAAGAAATACAGTCAATCACAAGTTATATTTGAAAGTATATTAAACAGTGACAAATCAAATGTTGCAGTTTTAGAGTATTTGGCTAATATAGATTGTGCACACCAGAATTGGGCTTCGGCTTTAGAACGATTTGAAAAATTAAAGACACTTAAACCGCAAGAACCAGATTATCATTATAAATATGGTGGTGTTTTAGGAATGATCGCCAAAGAAAGCAGCAAGCTTAAAGCACTAACTATGATTTCAGACATTAGAGAATCTTTTGAAAAAGCA
>CAZSDN010000013.1:0-4941 GCA_964605595.1 uncultured Flavobacterium sp.
TTTGCTTCGGGCAACGATTTTTTGGCATAATCAAGTGATTTATCCAAATCGGTAGCTTCGTATTCCATTGAAAGCAAAAGATAAAGCGATGATTTTTTATCGGAATTTTTAAACGTATAACCTGTGCTTGCTTTTGTCCATCCGCCGGCTGAGCCGATATTTAGGATGTTTTTCGTATTGTGTTTCCAGAATTTATAGGATGTCATCGGAATGCTTCCGTGTTCTTTATCGAGGATTTCATAAGTTGAAATCCCGAGTTTCCGGATATAATCCTTAATTGCTTCTTCGTATTCACTTTCGGATAATAATTCTTTTGAAAACAAAGTATATTCAATCAAAGCTTCGGTATTTGAAACCGGCAAAACATACATGAACCGCGTATTTCCTTTTTGTTCGACGGAAAAATCCATGAACGTTACTGCGTTCGGATCGAAACCCGGCTTTTCGGTTTTGATAAACCAGCCCGTAAAATGCTGGCGCAATAACGGATATTCGTTTTGGTTCCACGCAAATTCTGCACTATAAATACTGTTGAATAATTTACCGCAGGAGAAATTTTCGGTTTCGGTCTGGATAACGACTCCGTTTGCCGATTCTGAATAATCCACAACTTTTTGATTGATGAATTCGATATTGCCAGATGAAGAAATCTTTTTGAAAACCTTGTTGTAAAAATCAATTCCGCGTACGGTTTTATATTGATACGGCTCAAGATTAAAAATCAGTCCGGATTTCTGGTTTTTGAAAATCGCTTTGTTCCAATGCTGCCAAAGGATTTTGTCCCAATTTCCTTTATCTTTTTCCCAAAAACTCCAGGTTCGGTCGTTGGTTTTCTTAGGATTGGCATCTAAAAGCAAAATGGTTTTATCGGTGAATTTCCCGGATTTTACCATTTGGTAAACCGTCATAAGCGAAGACAAGCCCGCGCCGGTAAAAATGTAATCGTAATGCTTCATTGTTTCAAAAATACGGATTAAAATTGAAAATTCTGAAGCAATAAAAGCAGTGATTTTGAATCAATAAATCCGCTTTTTTGCCCGATGATGGAATAATCCGGATTCAGGATTGTTGTTGCTGGAAAAGTAATTTCTCCGTTTATTTTCGCGAGTTCGGAAGCGAGTTCGTGCATGCCTGAATTTACTCCGTTTGGTTTAAATTGAAATATCTTTCCTCCGAAAACAATATCCCGTTTTGTTCCCGCATCCAAAGCGATAAAATAAAAATCGCTGTTTAAGATCTTTATGAGTTCGGAATTTTGAAAAGTCGATTTATCCATCATTTTGCAGAATTTGCACCATTGGGTTTTGATGAAAATGAAATAGGGTTTTGGATTTTGGACCGACAATTTTTCCGCTTCCTCAAATGAATAAATTTTAGGCTGCGAAAATCCTGCAGACGAAATTCCGATTACAAAAAACAATATGTAAAACTGTTTTTTCATTTTAATGTATATCGAATCCCGAAGAAACTCCGCCTTCCCTGGTTTGGCCCGTAAACATAGGACGGATCGAATGTCAGCGCATACGGATTATCAGGAGTTGCAAGGACATTTCCGTTTCCGTCATATTGTACATTCTGGTCAAACGGATCATTTGCCCGTGCGATGATAAAAGGATTTCCTTTATTCGGCGTCCAGTTCAACAGGTTTTTTACCCCAAAATACATCTCGAAATCTTTGAGTTTTGTAAACGTAAACTGAACGTTTTGAATGCTCCAAACCGGCGAATATTCACTTCGCGGGTCGAGTTCGCCAAGCAATGGCAAGCGCATCGGCCCGTATAAATTCCCCGTATAATCGATGTCCATAAAAAGCTGTTTCCACTTATATGAAATTGCCCATGTTCCTGAGAATTTTTCGGTTAAGATTTGCCGGGTTTTGATGTTGTTTTCAGTTTTGGAAACATCCATATAGGTTGCGCCTAAAATCACTTTTATTCCGTTTTGGAAAACCATATCGATATTCATACTTAAACCTTTGGTAACGGAAAATCCGTCAAGGTTTTTGTAAATAATCTGATTTGGGTTTGTGTCATAATCGGGAATGATCGAGTTGGTAAAATAGGTGTACCAGGCTGTGGTTTCAATTCCGATGAAATTGCCACTTTCTGAATACATTTTCTTTAGATAATTGATATTTGCGTTATACGATTGCTCCGGTTTTAAATCTTCTAAAACGACCACATCGCGCGAGCCTGTCAGTGCCGCGTGTTCTTCTGTAAAAAGATTTACGACGCGAAAACCAGTTCCGGCATTGAAACGGAAAATATCATTGTCGGTCACATTCCATTTATAAGCGATTCTGGGTGTAAAAATCGAACCGTGCGCATTATTGTAATCATAACGCGCTCCGAGCAATAGTTTATGTTTTTCGGAAAGGCTGATTTCATTCTGGGCAAAAATCCCGGGAATCCAGGTTTTATCGGCCGAATTTGTCGCCGGCGTATTGTCATTATAATATTGATAACGAACCGCCGTCCCAAAAAGCAAATCGTGGTTTCCGAGTTTTTTATCCAGTGTCAGTTGTGCAAAACCGATTTTTTGTTGGGCTAGATAAGGAATATTCCCATAAACAGAATTCTGGTCGTGGTCGGTATATGAAAACGAAAACTGCATCTTTTCAGAAACCGGCAATTTATAAGCGCCGAGCAATTCCCAACGTTTGGTATAAATGCTTTCACCATAAATTTCGCTTCCGCCACGGTAACTTTTGTTCCATTGCATTTCGCCGCCCCAGCGATCCTCATAAAAATAGCGCCCGGCAATTGAAAACAGTTTGTTGCTTTTGCGGTTAAAATTCCATTTCTGAAAAACCGAAACCCTGTCCTGAAGCGTAACATCGGTAAAATTGTCACCGTTATTATCAGTCGGATTGCTGTAGTTGAAATAATTTACGCCGGTTAAAAAAGTTGCGGTTTTTCCGATATTTGACGAAAATCCTAAATCGATATTGGATTCGCCCCAACTTGTCGTAAAACCATCGGCAATGAATTTAGGCGCGTTTTTCGGGTTTTTGGTAATTATGTTTATCAAGCCGCCAACCGCCTCGCTCCCGTATAAAGATGATGCCGGGCCTTTGACGATTTCAATCCGTTCAACCAACGAATTCGGGATTCCCGACAAACCGTAAACTGTTGATAATCCGCTGACGATCGGCATTCCATCTATTAAAACCAAAGTGTATGGTCCTTCCAGGCCGTTGATATGAATATCGCCCGTGTTGCAAACATTACAATTCAATTGCGGGCGTACGCCGTTTACATTTTGTAATGCTTCAAAAATATTCGCGGTCGGATTTTTTTTGAAAAAGGCGGGTTTATAAATTTCAACAGGAACCGGGCTTTCAGAACGGCTGACCGCTTTTAATGTGCCGGTAATTACAATTTCATCAAGATTATTGGCTTCGTTGAGTTCAAAATCCAGTGTGATATCCAGACTGTCAATTTGAACGGATTGTTTTTTATTTTTGAATCCGGTATGAGAAACCGAAACTTCATATTTTCCTGACACCAGTTTTGTGAATTCATAATTCCCTAAAGAATCACTCGTTTTTTTTTGCATCTTATTTAACGTGATTAATGCATTAGGCAAAGGTTTTCCATCTGAATTTATAGTTCCTTTTATGGATTGCGCAAATGTATTTCCGAAAAAAAGTAAAATTAAAACAAGTAAATAAAATCGCATTTAGTTATCGGTTAAATTATTTTTAGACAAAACTAAAAATTAAATTTTATTAATCAAATAAAATTTAATTACATTTGTGAACTATCAATTTCGCCCAATGGGAAAATCACTCGAAGAAGTACACGGATCGATTTCAACACAAAATAAAAAGTCCGGTTTCAGGAAAATTTTAGCATTTCTTGGTCCGGCCTATTTAATTAGTGTAGGCTATATGGATCCCGGAAACTGGGCAACCGATATCGCCGGCGGAAGCCAGTTTGGCTATGCGTTGCTTTGGGTTTTGCTAATGAGCAATATTATGGCGCTTTTGCTGCAAAGTTTGAGCGCAAGGCTCGGAATCGTAACGCAACGCGACCTGGCGCAGGCTTCCAGAGAAACCTATTCGCCTTTTATCAATTATATTTTATATTTCCTTGCTGAAATCGCTATTGCCGCCTGTGATTTGGCTGAAGTTTTGGGAATGGCGATCGGTTTAAACCTTCTTTTTGATATTTCATTAATTGAGGGCGTTTTCATAACCGTCTTAGACACGTTTTTATTGTTGTTCCTTATCAATAAAGGAATACGGAAAATGGAAGCGTTTATCATTGTTCTGGTTGCCATTATCGGGTTTTCATTCGTTTTTGAAATGATTTTTGCCCAACCCGAGCTTCCAAAAGTTTTCGCCGGATTAATTCCTTCAATTCCAAACGAAACCGCGCTTTATATCGCAATCGGAATTATCGGCGCGACCGTAATGCCACACAATTTATACCTGCATTCATCTTTGGTACAAACCCGGAAATTCGACCGTTCTGATGCCGGAATCAAACAAGCGTTGAAATACAATTTCATCGATTCGACGATTGCATTAAACCTCGCTTTTCTGGTAAACGCAGCGATTTTAATCCTTGCCGCGGCAACCTTTTATAAAAACGGGATGTTTGAAGTTGCCGAAATCCAGGATGCGCATAAATTCCTCCAGCCATTATTAGGAACAGAATGGGCGCCGATTTTATTTGCGGTCGCATTAATCGCTGCCGGGCAAAGCTCAACAATAACGGGAACTTTAGCAGGCCAGATCGTAATGGAAGGCTACCTGAATTTGCGTATCCAGCCTTGGGTTAGAAGAATTATTACGAGATTAATCGCCATTGTTCCGGCTGTAGTCGTAATTTATATTTTTGGAGAAAGCGTTACAGGAAAATTATTGATTTTCAGCCAGGTCATCCTGAGTTTACAGCTTGGTTTTGCAATCATTCCGCTGATCCATTTTGTAAG
>CAZSDN010000013.1:4951-29884 GCA_964605595.1 uncultured Flavobacterium sp.
ATAAATCAAAAATGAAAGGCTTTCACATCAGCAGGACAACCGAAATCGCCGCCTGGATCATTGCGCTGATTATCGTTTCGCTAAATGCAAAACTTGTTTTTGATGAAATAAACGGTTGGCTTGAAGCTTCTGAAAATCCTGCGACTCTTTGGTTTACGGTAGTTCCGCTCGCTTTAGGGTTTCTGGTTTTGCTGTTTTATATTGTTTTTAAACCATTCTTTACAAAAGCAAAAAACAATATTTTAAACCATTCGCCGCACAATCTCAAACTGAAATTTTCACCAACAACAACTTATGCAAAAAAGAACATTGCGGTTTCCGTAGATTTTTCTAATGCCGATGAAATCGCTATCAACAGTGCTTTTGAGTTGGGCGGAATGGAAGCGAATTACACCCTGATCCATGTTGTAGAAACTGTGGGCGCAATGATTTATGGCGAAAAAACCGATGATCATGAAACATCGATCGATGAAAAATTATTGCTTCAATATAAAGAAATGTTGTCTGAAAAAGGCTTTAAAATCAGTGTCGAACTTGGCTTTGGCAAACCTGACAAAACGATTCCAAAAATCGTCAATAATGGCAACTTTGACATTCTCGTTATGGGAACACACGGACATACCGGATTCAAGGATCTGGTTTTTGGGACAACCGTAAATAAATTACGCCATAAAATCTCAATTCCGCTTTTGATAGTAAAAATTTAAAATTATTTTTAGGAGCTAATCCCGCTATCCGTTGCAATCTTTTTTTGTCACCCTGAACGCAGTCGAAGGGCGTTTATCTTAACAAAAAAAGGATTTCCACTTTTATCGGGGCTAAAAACCATAAACACAATGACATTTTCCGAAGAAAATTACCTCAAGACAATTTACCACTTAACAGCGCTTCTGGATACAGAAGTAAGCACGAACGCGATTGCCGAAAAAATGGAAACCAAAGCTTCTTCGGTAACCGACATGCTTAAAAAATTAGCCGAAAAGGATTTGGTGAATTACAAAAAATATCAAGGCGTTTCACTTACTGAAAACGGTAAGCTTTCAGCAAAAATGATTGTCCGCAAGCATCGCTTATGGGAAGTTTTCCTTGTTGAGAAACTCGATTTTTCCTGGGATGAAGTGCATGATATCGCCGAACAACTGGAACATATAAAGTCAGAAAAACTGATCAATAAACTTGATGATTTTCTCGGAAACCCTACCGAAGATCCGCATGGCGACCCGATTCCGGATGCTCAGGGAAGAATTATCAAAATCGAAAAGCAACTGCTTTCAGAACTTCAGGAAAACCAAACCGGAATTTGTGTCGGTGTAAAAGATACTTCGCCCGAATTTTTAAAATATCTTGATAAACAGGAAATATCGCTTGGTTCGGAAATCAAATTGCTTTCAAAAGAAACTTTCGATTTATCGGTAAAAATAAAAGTAAATGAAAAGGAACTGAATATTTCAAATAAGATTGCCGCGAACCTTTTTGTAAAGATTTTATGATTTTCTAAACACTTTAATGGCATCCGCAATCATCGCTTCCGCAGTCTTTTTTCTTTTTCTTTGGTTTCCAAAAAAACTTCCGGATTAAAAAAACAACCGCGATCGCCAAAGCTCCAAAGGCCAGTATTTCCTGAAATGTAACCATAATTAAAAATGTATTCCGCCTCCAACCGCTATGAAATTATATTTAGGTGAAGCGATTTTGAGGTGCTCGTAACCTAGCGAAAAATAATAATTCGTTTTGTAATATTTTGTCTGGAACTCATAGGCATTGACAGGATGCCCGTTAATCTGGCTCCATTTTGCCGCACCCGAAAAACTCAACCGCTTGTTCATGAAAAAATCCATTGACAATCCGTACGAAAATCCGGCTTTTTTGACTTCATTCCCAACATAGGAAGCTCCGATATTCCAACCAAAATTAAATCTTTCAAACCGGATCCTGTCATAAGAAATGTTTAAATGAAACAAAGAAAGGTTGTCGCTTGTATCCGTTAATTTATTTTTTTCGAAAATCTGACGGTAATCACCCTGAAAATAAAAATACTGAAACGGTCGGTACGTCGCTTTTAAATGATTTCCGAACAAATTGTTATCGCTGTAAATAAAATGATTTTCAATATCAAGCCGCCAGATATAACTTTTGATGGAATCCTCATTTATATTCTGAAAATTCCCGGAAACGTTGTTGTAAAAAGGATATGGCGACAAATCACTGTTAAGGTGCTTTTCGTGCCGGTAATCGCCGATCAAGCCGTATTTAAAAATACCAAAAGCAATCATTTCGATCAGTGAAGTATCATAATCGTCGTCATCGGATGAGCCTTTAGAAGATGTACCTGAACCCGAACCGGATTTTGAAGAAGACGATTTCAGTTCGCTTTTGGATTGGCTTACTTTATTTTGGGAATAATTTTGGGTTGAAAACAAAAAAATGAGAAATGTTGAAAAGGACAAAATTCGTTTCATAAAGTTTGGGTTAGGTTTTGCCCCGCATCAAAAATTACACCAGTTATCTTAAAAACTGATATGCCATCAAAGCAGCAACATAAGCCAGTGCGCTCATAAAGAAAAACTGCAAAGCCGGCCATTTCCATGAATTTGTTTCTTTTTTCGTAATTGCCAGCGTACTCGCGCACTGCATCGCAAAAGCATAAAAAAGCAATAATGATATCCCGGACTCAAAATTGAAAACTTTTTGACCGGTTTCCTTATGAACTTCCGCAGCCATTTTATCTTTGATTGTGGCTTCGTCATCGGTTCCGCCAACGCTGTAAATGGTTGCCAAAGTTCCCACAAAAACTTCTCTTGCGGCAAAAGAACTGATGATCGCGATTCCTATTTTCCAGTCATAACCTAATGGTTTTATTACCGGTTCAATTCCTTTTCCCATAATTCCGATATAGGAATTTTCGAGTTTGAAAGACGCGATTTTTTCGTCAAGCTCGAATTGTGATAGTTTATTGGAAGCTTCCTGTTTGGTTACGATTTCTTCAGCATCATTGAAATCTCCCGGCCCATAAGAAGCCAAAAACCAAAGAATAATGGAAATTGCGAGAATGATTTTTCCTGCTCCGTAAACAAATGCTTTGGTTTTTTCGACAACATTTAACGCTACGTTTTTGAAAAGCGGTAATTTATAATTCGGCATTTCTACAACAAAAAATGTTTTGCCTTTTATTTTCAGGATCTTATTTAAGATATAAGCCGATAGAATCGCGGCGCCAAATCCCAAAAGATACAGCAACATTAACGTTAAGCCTTGTGTATTGAAAACTCCAAAAATTCGGGTTTTTGGAATTATTAATGCAATCAATATCGAATAAACCGGCAAACGCGCCGAACACGTTGTGAATGGCGTAACCAAAATCGTAATTAAACGTTCCTTCCAGTTTTCAATATTTCGCGTTGCCATAATTGCCGGAATTGCACACGCAGTTCCCGAAATCAACGGAACCACGCTTTTTCCGCTAAGGCCAAAACGCCGCATAATTTTATCCATCAAAAACACCACGCGGCTCATGTAACCGCTTTCTTCCAGAATGGAAATAAACAAAAACAGGAATGCGATTTGCGGAATGAAAATAACGATCCCGCCAATTCCAGGAATAATTCCCTCTGAAAGCAAATCGGTAAAAATGCCTGGCGGCAAATGTTCGGCAGCATACGTACTCAATGACGCAAAAGTTTCATCGATGAAATCCATCGGATAACTTGACCAGTCAAAAATCGATTGGAAAATGAGTAGTAAAATCGCCGCAAAGATCACGTAACCCCAAACTTTATGGGTTAAAATTCGATCTAAACGGCTTCGGAAATCCTTTGCTTTTGTCGTATCGACTTTTCTTCCATCGCGTAAAACATCGTTGATGAATTGGTAACGCTTTATGGTTTCCTTTTGCTGCATCCGCTTCAATTCTGAATTGGATTTCGCAAAATTATGCGTGTCTAAAATATTTTTATGAAGTTCAGAAAAATTAACATCCTGCGTAATTACAAGCCATAATTTATAAAGCAATTGGTTTGGAAACGCTTTTCGTAAACTTTCAAAATACTCAACATCAATGCCTGATGCGTTCAAACAAGGCTCGGTTGAAAGCGAATTGTAATCGACGATTAATTTTTTGAGCTCATCAATTCCGGTTTTTTTTCTGGAACTTACCAGGGCAATCTTTGTTTTCAGATGGTTTTCGAGATACGGAACATCTATTGAAATTCCTTTGAGTTCCATCCGGTCAGCCATATTGATGACGAGAATCGTCGGGATTTCAAGGTCTTTGATTTGGGTAAAAAGAAGTAAATTACGTTTCAGGTTTTCAACATCGGTAACCAAAACCACAACGTCCGGATAATCTTTATCGTTTTTATTCAGAAGCAATTCGATGACCACATTTTCATCCAGCGAGCTTGCGTTTAAGCTGTAAGTTCCGGGCAGATCAAGAATATCCGCTTTAAAACCAAGCGGCAAACTACAGCTTCCCTGTTTCCGCTCGACGGTAATTCCGGGATAATTCCCAACCTGTTGGTTTAAACCTGTCAGTTGGTTAAATACCGACGTCTTTCCGGTATTCGGATTTCCGATTAAAGCAACTTTGATGGTGTGGTCCTGCATCCGGAATTATTCTTTTATAATCTCTATTTCTATCATCGAGGCGGTTTCGAGGCGAATTGCCAGATGGCTGTCATTAATATCCAGAAACATTGGGTCGCCGAACGGCGCGATTTGCAGCAATTCAACTTTATTTCCCGGCAAACATCCCATTTCCACTAATTTAAGCGGAATCAAGTTGATGTCGAAATCGGTTATTATGGCTTTTTCGCCAATTTGAAGTTGGGAAATTGTTGTTTTCAAATCCTTATTTAGATTGAGTTTGAATAGAGGCAAAAATAAGGATTTTATTGGGTTTTCGTGGAAATTATTAAATTATTCTTCTTCAAACAGAATTTTTATGTCGTTCAAAAGCCGTGCGATTTCTTCTTTGTTGGTTCCGTCATAAAATCCGCGGATCCGGCGTTTCGTGTCAACCAGGATAAAATTTTCGGTATGAACCATGTCATACATTTCGGACGCATCAGTAGTTTTTACGGCCAAATAGGATTTTCTGGCAATTCCGTAAATATCTTTTTTATTTCCGGTAACGAGATTCCATTTGTTATCAATAACGCCTTTTTCCAATGCATATTTTTTTAAAACCGGAACGCTGTCCTGATCGGGCAAAACCGAATGTGAAAGCAGCATAACCTTCGGATTGTCTTTGATTGCTTTTTGGACTTCGACCATATTATCGGTCATGATCGGGCAAATGGTCTGGCAGGTTGTGAAAAAGAAATCGGCTACGTAAATTTTTCCTTCGTAATCTTTTTGCGTTACCGTTTTCCCGTTTTGATTGATGAACGAAAAATCAGCAATCGTATGGTACTGGCTGACATATTGCATGGTTGAATCTACCAATTCCGGATTAACATCGGACGGATTCATAATCGGAAGCGTCTTTTTCGGGTTCAGCAAATTATATGAAACAGATAAAAATACGATTGCAAAAACAAGCATCGTAAAAATGAAAATCCTGTATTTTTTAAAAAAATTCATTGGAAATGATTTGGTGCAAAAATATAAAACGCGTTTAGTAATCCCACCGTATGAAATCATCAATTATGAAACTTTAACGCTTTATTTACAAGATCATTCAATAAATTTGTAGCTAAACTTTCTTTTTTATGAAAATACTACAACACAAACGCTTCTTGATCTTATCCGCTGTTGCTTTAACATTTCCGCAACTTCAGGCACAAACAACCACTACAAATGAGCCCGGAATCAATATTTCAAATATGGACAAAAATGTTCGCCCGAACGATGATTTTTTCAAATTTGTAAATGGTGCCTGGTTTGCAAAAACCGAAATCCCAAATGATAAAACCCGTTGGGGAAACTTTGATGAATTGAGGCTGAAAACCGATAAAGATGTTTTGGCAATTTTAGCTGACGCTTCTAAAAATCCTGATTTCAAATCAAATACAGATCAGGGAAAGGCAATAAATTTTTATAAATCGATTATGGATACCGTATCGAGGAACAAAAATGGAATCAAACCTTTGAAGCCGTTTCTTGCAAAAATCGATGCGATTAAAAACATCAATGACCTTCAGGCTTTGTTAAGCGAGATGGAGCCTGTGGGCGGAATCGGGTTTTTTGGTGCAAATGTCGGCCCTGATTCAAAAAACAGCAACCGAAATATTGTAAGTTTAGGTTTGGGTCCATTAGGGTTGCCTGACCGCGATTATTATATTTCAGATGACCCGGATTCAAAAGAGAAGCGTGAAAAATATGCCGCGCATATTGCCCGGATGTTACAATATCTTGGTGAAAAACCGGAGCAGGCAAAACAAAATGCAGGCAAAATACTCACATTGGAAATTGCCATGTCTGAGCCGAGACTCGACCGCGTAGAACGCCGCGACCGCAGGAAAACCTATAATCCGATGACTGTTGCCGATTTGCAAAAACTTACTCCTTCGATTAACTGGAATGCTTATTTTACAAAAATCGGATTGCCGGGAATTGATTCCTTAATTGTTTCGCAGCCAAAATATATGTCGGCTCTCGAAAATATTTTTAAGGAAAATAAAATCGCCGACTGGAAAGCATACATGCGCTGGACATTACTTAACAATTCGTCCAGCCAATTATCGACCGATATTGAGAATGCCAATTGGGAATTCTTTGGTAAAACGCTGACGGGAGCCATAAAACAAAGGCCTCGCGATGAACGTGCGCTTCAAACCATAAATGGAAGCGTTGGTGAAGCTTTGGGTAAATTGTATGTAGAAAAGAAATTTCCGGCCGAAGCCAAAGAAAAAGCTAAAAAAATGATCCAGAATGTAATGCGTGCTTACGAAGCCCGTATTCAAAACCTGACCTGGATGGGCACGGAAACAAAGACAAAAGCGATTGAAAAACTAAATAAGCTCAATATAAAAATCGGTTATCCTGATAAATGGAAAGATTATTCGGCTTTGGTTTTGAAAAGCCCGGCAGAAGGCGGAACTTATTTTGAAAATTCAAAAAACCTTGCAAAATGGCGTTATAACGAAAAAGTAGCCGAGCTTGAAAAACCCGTCGACAAGACAAAATGGGGTATGTCTCCGCAAACTGTGAACGCATATTACAGTCCGTCTTACAATGAGATTGTATTTCCCGCAGCAATCCTACAGCCGCCATTTTACAATTACCATGCAGATGAAGCTGTTAATTATGGTGGGATCGGAGGCGTAATCGGACATGAGATTTCGCATGGTTTTGACGATTCGGGCGCGCGTTATAATGCTGAGGGAAATCTCGTAGATTGGTGGACGGCTGAAGACTTAAAACGATTTGGCGATTTGACCGATGCTTTGGCAAAACAATACAGCGCATTGGAACCTTTACCCGGAATTTTCGTTGATGGAAAGTTTACACTTGGTGAAAATATTGGTGATTTGGGCGGGATTAACGCCGCTTATGACGGGCTTCAATTGCATTTGAAAGAAAACGGAAATCCCGGATTGATTGACGGATATACGCCGGAACAACGATTTTTCATTTCATGGGGAACGATCTGGCGTACAAAAATGCGTGACGAAGCCGTAAAAAATATGGTAAAAACCGATCCTCATTCTCCGGCAATGTACCGCGCTTATGTTCCTTTACAGAATGTAGATTCTTTTTACAACGCTTTCCAAATAAAACCCGGAGACGGAATGTATATCGCTCCTGAAAAAAGAGTGAATATCTGGTAAAAATAAAATCCCGTTTAAAAGCGGGATTTTTTATTCGTGTGGTTCAACATGGATCAATACGTGTGCTATTTCCGGGATTTCCTTTTGCAACGCATCTTTTAAGCGGTGCGCGATTTCATGTCCTTGGGTTACGGTAAGGTTTCCGTTGACAATCACATGCAAATCAATAAGATAAGTCATTCCGGCTTTTCGGACGAAACATTTTTCAGTATCGATTACGCCGTTAACCGTTTGGGAAACTTCGCGGATTTTCAGTACCATTTCGTCGTATAAATGTTCGTCAAGGATTTCTCCGAGTGCCGGGCGAAAAATCAGATAGGCGTTATAAACAATTAAAAAAGAGGCAAAAAATGCGGCCCAGTCATCGGCGGTTTCATATCCCGGGCCCAAATAAATAGCAATCGAAATCCCAACAAACGCCATTGCCGAAGTAATTGCGTCGCTTCGATGGTGCCACGCATCTGCCTTGAGCGAAGAACTGTTGGTTTCATCACTTTTCTTTGCGACGAAGCGATAAAAAATTTCTTTGATTACGACGATTCCGGCAAGAATGTATAATGTGAATTTCTCGGGTGTTTTATGTGGCGTAAGGATATTCTGGATGCTTTCATAAGCGATAATCGTTGCCGAAACGACTAAAAATCCTACAACGGCAAATGTCACTAACGTTTCGGCGCGTCCGTGCCCATAGGGATGATTTGAATCGGCCGGCCGGGTTGAATACTTCAATCCGAATAAGACCAGAACTGACGAAAGGACATCGGTCGCCGATTCAATCGCATCTGCGATAAGCGCATATGAATTCCCGAAATATCCGCCTATCCCTTTTACCAGTGTCAGCGCAATATTTCCTGTAATGCTCCAGTAAACAGCGCCGATAGCTTTAGCCTTATTAGAATCCATCAAAATAGTTTGAGTTTACAAAGGTAATTCATTCAACAAAAAAAGGATTGCTTTTCGCAATCCTTTTAATTTATCCCTGGAAATCGCCTCCATCATCAGTATTGTCGCGCCTTGGTTGTCTTTCTTTTTCGTTTTTCTTTTTATTGAAACGATATGTAAATGAAAGATTCACTTGTCGCATACGCCACTGCATTTCGCTATATGAATTCAATTCAGGAAGGTTTGTTTCATTGATTCGCTTTCTTGAATTGAAAACATCCTGGATATTCAATGCTATTGTAGCTTTTTCTTTGAACAAGTCTTTACTGAACCCGAGATTCGCATGGAAAACGCCCAAACTTCTTCCCTGTGCATTGTCTTGTGGGCCATTATAGGTAAGGTTTGTTTGCCAGTCGATTTTATATGGCAAAGAAACTTTTGATGTCAGGCGCGTAAACCATGAGTAAGCAGTATTGTCAAAATTTTGATTTACAACTACATTTTGTGAATTTGTATAGGAATATTCTCCTTGGGTTTCATTTCTGAAAATATTAAAATTGGAGTTCAGCCTCCACCATTTGTATGGAGAATAATTCAATGTAAATTCAAATCCCATTCTGTATTGCGTAGCAAGGTTAATCGGCGTGGAAAGTATTACTGGTGTTTTGATATCTTCACCGCCAATAATGGTCACATTTCCGTTTTCGTCAACCGTATCTTCGCCATCAACGATCGTAATTACGAAATCACCATTTTCTCTTCGGATAAACTGAAAAGCATCAGTCGTTTTATTTACATACATCGAAGTACTCAGGGTTATTTTATCCCAGCGCTTTAAAAAACCGACATCGATTGCATCGGTAAAAGCCGGATCTAAATCAGGATTTCCTTGAAAAATATTGATGTTGCTCGAATAGTTTGAAAATGGATTGATTTGCCTTCCACGCGGCCTGGAAATCCTGCGGCTGTAACTTAAGGATACATTTGTCCTGTCATTGATTTCATAGGTAAAGAAAGCACTTGGGAAAAAATTGCTGTATTTTTTGTTATTGTAATCGTTTGTGGTGAGCAGATTGATATCTATATTTGAGTCTTCGTACCTCAATCCAAAAAGCATCGAAAACTTATTGACTTTTGTTCCAATTTGTGTATATAATGAATTGATTTTTTCTTTGTATTCGAGCTCATTGGTGAAGTTTTCATACAAATCGAAATTGTCGTTTTCATCCAAACTTCCAACCATATAATCAGTTATCAGTGCATTGAAATCGCCCTTGTAACCTACTTCAAACTGACTGCTTTTTCCGAAAGGCAAAACATAATCGACCTGAATTGTATTTCTTTTTTGTTTTTGATCATTCTGTGTTGCTTCGCGCGTAACTGCTGAATTATTGTTCTCGATGAGCGCATTTTCCTCTTCATTATTTATTCCGAATGAACCGTCAATAGTTAACTTGTGGCCGTCTCTTTTAAACTTTTTTATGAAGTTCGTGCTATATTCAACTGCTTCAGAATTGCTTCCCTGAAAATTGAAACGTGATGTTACAAAAGGGTTTTGGAAATTCGCATCATAATTATTGAAGGTGACGCGATCAAGATTTTCCCCGTTATTTTTACGGTAATTAATTGCATTAGTCCATGTCGTTGATTTATCCAAAAACCAGTCCATGCCAAAATTAGTATTGAAGCCTTCACTGATACGGTCGTTTTTACGACGCTCATAAATGTAGTTCCTTGTGCTTCCGTCAGGATTTAGATATTCTGTTTCGTTTAGCGATTTTCCGGGGTTGTTCCGGTAATTGTAACCCGTTGTGGTGAAAAGATTAAACCCTTCGTCTTTGTAATTCACATTACCCGAAGCTCCATAATTTTCAGGATCTCCTGTAGATAAAATCACGGTTCCGTTTACTCCTTGGTTTTTTCCTCTTTTAAGAATGATATTCAACAAACCGCCGCCGCCTTCAGAATCATAGCGCGCGGAAGGATTTGTAACAACTTCTACTTTATCGATCGCGTCGGCCGGAATCTGGCGGAGAGCTTCGGCAATATTGATTGCATTTGAAGGTTTTCCGTCGATCAGGATTCTAACGTTTTCATTTCCGCGAAGGCTTACGGCACCGTCGGCATCGACAGAAACTGACGGAATATTATCGAGAACATCGCTCACGGTTCCGCCTTTTACCATAATATCATTTCCAACGTTGTATACTTTTTTATCAAGCTTGATTTCGACGGTTGTTTTCTCTGTCCGGATTTCAACTTCGTTAAGCAAAGTTGCATCTTCCGACAGTGAAATCATTCCCAGACTTAAATTTTCCGTAATGCTTTTTTGTTTGATTTCGAAAGGTTTGAATGAAATGAATTCTATTTTGACATCGTAAACTCCGGGATTTATGTCAAAACTGAATTCTCCTTTGGCATCTGTAATTCCGCCTGTGACTGCACTTGGCCGCTGCGGATTTATAAAGGTAACTGTTGTATATTCTAATGGCTGACTGGTTGCTTTATCAATAACTTTTCCTGTAACTTTTACTTTTCCCGGCTGGTTTTCCTGAGCAAATAAAGGAAAGCAGAAAAGGACGGATAATAAAGTTATTGCAAATTGGATTTTTTTCATGGGATGAATTTTGATTCAGTCGTTTATGACCACAAAAGTAGGTTTTGGTTTAAGCCCTGTTTGCCAAAGGTTTGTTAAAAGATATCTTTACCAATTCTAAATTATTGTGCGGATATTTTCGGGCGGACGGCCTATTACTGCTGAATCTCCGTTAATAACGATGGGCCTTTCGATCAGGATTGGATTTAAAATCAACGCTTCGATAATTTCATCATCAGAAAATATTTTGCCTTTAAATTGCTCTTTCCAGATAGGCTCGTTCTGACGGACAATATTTATTGGCTTCATTTTTAATTTCTTCAGAATAAACTTCAGTTCAGATTTTGAAATCCCTTGTTCAAGATATTTGATTACCTCGAAATCTTTACCTGAATTTTCAAGGATTTCAATTCCGCCTCTTGATTTTCCGCATCGGGGATTGTGATAAATTTGTATCATAGGATTTTATTTGCAAAGTAATTGATTAAGTTGTAAATTTTAAATTAATTTAGGCCTAGAAATTATTTTAACTATTAAATCAGCAGAATGTTTATAGCACAGGGTTTTAAGCCAAACAATGAATTTTGGAGGTATCTTTTGGGATCAGTCGTGATAATTATTGCTAGTACGGTTGGGCAAATTCCGTTTATGATTGCAATCGGTGTCAAATCGGTTATGACAGGAGAAAATTTTCCTTTGAATAATGAAATCATGTCTTTTTTGGAGCCGAATCTGGCTTTTTTCTTAATCCTGCTTTCATTTGTGTTTGCTTTTTGGGGGATTTACCTGGTAATCAAATATTTTCACCGACAGCATATTTTAGAAGTAACTACTGCTAGGAAAAAAATTGACTGGAAAAGGGTTTTCTTTTCATTTGGGGTTTGGGCAATTTTCACAATCCTTTCGACTGTTGCATCATATTACTTGAATCCGCAGGATTTTGTCGTTAATTTTAAACCCATACCATTTGCCATTTTGGCCGTAATTGCCATTTTGCTGGTTCCAATACAAACCAGTACCGAAGAGTATGTTTTTAGAGGTTACCTGATGCAGGGTTTTGCCATTTTAGCCAAAAACAAATGGTTTCCGCTATTGATGACTTCATTGATTTTTGGAGGCATGCACTATTTTAATCCGGAAGTAGAAAAAATGGGAGATATAATTATGGTTTATTATATCGGAACAGGGATTTTTCTTGGAATCATTACTTTAATGGACGATGGAATGGAATTGGCTTTGGGATTTCATGCCGCGAATAATTTGATTTCTGCGCTATTGGTAACTTCCGATTGGTCAGCGTTTCAGACGCATTCAATCCTGAAAGACATTTCAGATCCTACAGCCGGATTTGACGTTCTTTTGCCTGTGTTTATCATTTTCCCGATACTTTTATTTATCTTTAGTAAAAAGTACAACTGGTCAGGCTGGAAAGAAAAACTTACCGGAAAGATATCCATAGAAAAGGAAACTGAAATTAACGAAATCGGGTTTGAAAAATGATGAATCCTACTTACAAAGATGTCCACAGTAAATTTAAGCTGAATGGTTTTCATTTGGACCGTGACGATTTATGCAGGGTAGCCTATAGTTTTATTAAAGAGGGCGAAGATTTTGAAAAACCTGTAGGTAGCTTCATACTTGACTGGTTTGACCATAATGACTTTATAGAGATGAATACTTCGGGCAGCACCGGGCTTCCAAAAGTCATACGCGTCAAAAAACAGGCGATGGTTAATTCAGCTTTGGCAACAGGAGATTTTTTCGATTTATCATATGGAAATAAAGTTTTGAATTGCCTCCCGGTAAAATATGTTGCCGGGAAAATGATGCTTGTTCGCGGATTTGTCCTTGGCTTAGACATGGATTTTGTTGCTCCAAGTTCAAATCCGATGAAAAACAACGATACCATTTATGATTTCTCGGCGATGGTACCGATACAGGCGCAGAATTCTATCGACAAATTGAATCAGATAAAAAAACTTATTGTAGGTGGCGCAAAAATCAATAAAACCCTCGAAAGGGATTTATTAAAACTTTCAACAAAGTCTTTTGAAACTTATGGAATGACCGAAACGGTTTCGCATATTGCCGCAAAAAAGGTCGGTGCCAAAGTTTTTTCTTTACTTCCAAATGTGGTTATCAGTAAAGATGATCGTAATTGTTTGGTGATTGATGCCCCGAATATTTCCAGCGAAGTTATCATCACAAATGATCTTGTCGATTTGATTTCAGAAACCGAGTTTGTTTGGAAAGGGCGCATTGATAATGTAATAAACAGCGGTGGAATCAAATTGATACCGGAGCAAATTGAAGAAAAATTGTTTAAACAAATTGATCGCCGTTATTTTGTTACGGGCATGGCTGATGCTGCTTATGGGGAAAAACTTGTTTTAGTTATTGAAGGAGAAAAGTTTGATCTTCCGGAAAAGATTTTTGAAGGATTGGACAAATACGAAAAACCCAAAGAAGTTTTGTTTATTCCGCAATTTAAAGAAACAGGCAACGGAAAAATAATACGAAAAGATTCTTTATTATAATTCGAAACTAAATAAAAAAGCCCTGAATTTTCATTCAGGGCTTTTTTATTATTTTATGCTTTATTATTTTACTCTGAAAGTAACTCTTCTAACAAGTTTTCTTGCAGCAGCAGAATCTTTATCTACCGAAGTATCTTCACCAGCTGGAATAATATTTAATCTTGCCGGATCAATTTTAGCTTTCACTAATGTGTTTTTCACATTATTAGCTCGTGCGTTAGATAATTTATCATTATAAGCAGTTCTTCCAATTTCGTCAGCGTGACCGATAATATCAACAGATGCACCTGGATTGTTTCTTAAGTAAGTAAGAATAAAGTCAATTCCTTCTGTTGAAACGTTTGTAGGCGTAGTTTTATTGAAATCGAAATAAGTCGTTACATAACCATCATTGATTAATGCTTTTACCAATTCGCTGTTTGAAGGTACGTTCTGAGAAGTTTTATTAATATTGTCACCGTATGTTTTCTGCATGTAGCTTTCTAACTCATCCGGAATACCATTGTTATTTCTGTCAATAGTTCTTCCTTTAGAATCTACTGCTACACCAGTCATTGAATTTGGTTCAGCATCCAAATAATCTGGAACGCCGTCCTTGTCGCTATCATTCATCATTGTCTCTAACTCACCCAATCTTTTTTGAAGGCTTTCAATCTCTTCTCTGTTTTTGTTAGATTCAAAATACCAGTCTGCGTGAGTTTGATGAGATCCTAAGTAAATGTTAACCCCGAAAGTTCCTTGAAAGATACCTCCTCCAAGACCTCTCATATTATTGTCCACTTTACTGTTACCATCAAATGCCCAATCTTGTTTGATATTAGTTATCGAGGTAAAATCTCCTGTAAGGGCAACTCTGTCGCTAACTTTGATTTGTGCTGTAAATCCTACTATAAAATTTCCCATTCTATCTGTAAAATCATGGTTATCACTTTTCATCTGTGCATAACCTGCTCCAACATGTCCTAAAAGCCCAATTCTTTTAGTCCAAGTTTCAAATTCCATAATTCGGCCAAGATTAAGAACAGCTTGTAAATCTGCGCGGTAATATTTAGAAGAAAATTCCAATAAATTTCCATCTCTGTTTTCCAAACTGTAATATCCAACATCAGCCTTGATACCAAACTTATTATTGAACATATAACGTACCCCAAACTCTGTGTTATATAGGCTAGGCGTAGCAGTATAATAACCATAAGTAAATGGTCTTTGTGGTTTAATCAAACCGGCATTTAGTTCAACCGACCAACGGTTAAATCCGTTATCTGTAGTTTCTTCCGTTCCAGTAGTTTCTGTCTGCGCACTTACACTAGAAAGCGCAGAAACAAAAGCTATTGTAAGTAAAAATTTTTTCATACGTTTTTGCTTTTAAATTCAAATACAAATATATAACTTTTTTTAGTTTATAACTTATCAAAAATCACTGAAACGAGCGGTATTAATTCATAAATTGAGAATTATTCACTCAATAGACATAATTAATGCATAATTCTAAATCTATCAATAGTATTTTATGGCATTTTCTTACTAAATTTGATGTTTTTCAAAACCATAAAAATCAGTTTTTATGAAAAATAACACCATAATTAACTGATTTTAAATGTTAATTAACAAAAATACCTTCAATAGAATTCAAAAAAATAAGAATTATGAATTTTTTTTGCAGGAAATCCTTCGGGAAAATTTAGTTTTATTTTAGGTTTTTTAGTCCTTTTCAGCGAGTTTTCTTTCCAATTCAGCCTGGAATTCTTCCATAACGGGTTTCATTGTGCTTTCAGGAATATCCGCAATACGTATATACATGAGCCCATCAACCGCATTATTAAATAATGGATCAACATTAAATGCTACTACCCGCGCATTTTGCTTAATGTATTTTTTGATTAAAACAGGTAAACGCAAACTTCCCGGTTCCAGTTCATCGATAATTTTATCAAATTTATTCAAATCCGATTCGGCTTCATCAAATATAAAATCCTTATCGGCATCTTTTAATTTCACTTTATACTCTTTTTTGGGATGAATATATTGTGCAATATAAGGGTCGTAATAATTCGATTTCATGAATTCAATCATCAATGATTTCGAAAAATCTGAAAACTGGTTGCTAATGCTGACTCCGCCAATCAGGAATTTATGTTCCGGATAACGCAAAGTGGTATGCATAATCCCTTTCCATAAAAGAAACAACGGCATTGGTTTTTGTTGGTATTCCTTAGTAATGAAAGCACGTCCCATTTCAATCGACATATTCATCATATTGAAAAGTTCTGGTTCAAAACGAAACAATTCCTGAAGATAAAAACCGTCAATCCCATACTTCTTAAAAATCTCAGAGCCCAATCCCATGCGATATGCGCCCGCAATTTTCTTTGCGTCCTCATCCCATAAAAACATGTGATGGTAATAATTATCATACTGATCAAGATCAATTGATTCATTTGTTCCTTCTCCAACTTCACGGAAAGTTATCTCGCGCAAGCGCCCGATTTCGTGAAGAATATTAGGTATTTTATCAGGCTGTGTAAAAAACACTTCATAATTCTTGCTTTGAAGCAAGCGGCAATCTGCTTTTCGAAGATTTTCAACTTCTACAATCATTTTCTCATGATTTGCTGCGGTTACGATTTGCTTTGGGCTTTTAGGCAGTTTTAATGTTGGAGCCGTAAGCAATTTGCTTTCCTTTTCAAAAGGATTTGCAAGCATGTAAGTTTTTTTACGTAAAAACTCCGAATATTCTTCAATCGTTTTATGCTCATTTTGTTCCGCAACCGAAATCGGTTTCCCAACACGAACCTTTATAATCCTGTCTTTTTGCGTCAAAAGTTCCGACGGCAGTTTTGCAGTGCGAAGCGTATCATCGATTTTTGAAAGGAAATAAAATAAACGGCTGTTACGCGCGTGGAAATAAATCGGGACAACCGGAACCTGCGCTTTTCTGATTACTTTAATAGCACCTTCTTCCCAGGCTTTATCAACAACAAGTTTTCCATCTTTGTAAGTCGAAACTTCTCCGGCCGGAAACATTCCCAACGGCTTTCCATCGCTCAAATGGCGCAATGTCTCCTTAATCCCGACCACGCTCGATTTTGCGTCTTTATGGTTTTCAAAAGGATTTACCGGCATGATATACGGCTTTAAAGGTTCAATCCGATGCAAAAGGAAATTTGCGATGATCTTGAAATTCGGTTCTCTTTCCAGCATCAGTTTCAGCAAAAGTATTCCGTCAACGCCGCCAAGCGGATGATTTGAAATTGTGATGTAAGCACCATCTTTTGGCAAACGTTTCAAATCTTCTTCAGGGATTTCAAACTCGATCTGGAGTTCGTCAAGAATCGCATTCAGGAATTCTACATCGCTGAGATGCTTGTTTTTATCATAGATTTCATTCAGTCTCGAAATCTTCAAAACTTTCATAAGCAACCATCCGGAAAAAGTGCCCAACACTCCGTATTTGTTGGCATTAATCGCTTTTGCAACTTCTTTTGCGGTTACCAAACCCATGTAATTCTTGCTTTTTTCGTGAAAAACAAAGATAGAAAAAACTCTTTAAGTTGGTTATTTTGTTTACGGTTATAAAACCATAAAATTCATTGGTTTCATAACCGTTCTTTTTTAAAAACATTCGTTATGTTATTACTTCTTTTTATTTATTTTTGAAAAAACAATTCTTTTCATGAAGATCATTTCTTATAATGTAAACGGAATACGCGCGGCGATTGCAAAAGGATTCCTCGATTGGCTGCAGCAGGCAAATCCTGACGTAATCTGCCTACAGGAAATCAAAGCTAATCCCGACCAGATTCCGCTTGAAGCTTTCGAAGCCGCCGGTTATCCTTATCATTACTGGTATCCCGCACAGAAAAAAGGCTACAGCGGCGTTGCAATTCTTTGTAAAACACAGCCAAAAAACGTTTTTTTCGGAACCGGAATCGAACATATGGATTTTGAAGGCCGCAATCTTCGCGTCGATTTTGACGATTATTCCATCATGAGCCTGTATCTGCCATCCGGTACAAATATTGAAAGGCTCGACCACAAATTTATGTACATGGACGATTTTCATAATTATATTGAAAACCTTCGTGCGGAAATTCCAAACCTGATAATTTGCGGCGATTACAACATTTGCCATAATCCGATCGATATCCACGATCCGATCAGGAACAAAAATGTTTCAGGCTTTCTTCCTGAAGAACGTTCATGGCTCGATGTTTTCATTAATAGCGGTTTTGTTGACAGTTTCCGCCATTTCAACAAAGATCCGCACAATTATACCTGGTGGAGTTATCGTGCCGGCGCCCGTGGCAACAATAAAGGCTGGCGGCTCGATTATATATTGGTAAGCAAAACCATTGAAAACAAGTTAAAACGCGCCGTGATTTTATCCGAAGCGCATCATTCCGACCATTGCCCGGTTTTAGCCGAATTGGATTAGGAGCAATTTCCTGCTGTGCATTGCAACCTTTTACTTTTTAAAGAAAAAAGTAAAAGGGTTTCCATTTCCATCAGGGCTAGGCATCTTCGAAAAATTATAATAAAGTAAAACAAGAATAAAATGATCAAGAAAATTTCCGCCGCGTTTCTCGTACTCGCATTAACCACTTCATGCGTTTCCAAAAAAGTTTATACCGATCTGGAAAACAAATTCGCCGAACTCAAAAAAGAAAACCGCAAAATCTCCGACCAGAATGAAGATTTGCTTAAAGCAAAAAACAAACTCGAACTCGACCAGGCTTCTTTACAAAAAGAGTATGACAAAGTTAAGGCCGAACGCGACAAGCTCCAAGCCGATTATGCCGCCGCGAGCGCAAACCTGAAAACACTTCAGGGATCTTATGCTGCATTGGAACAAAACAGCAATGACGCTTTAAAAACCAACATGGATAAAAACCGTGAGTTACTGGCAAAACTTGAAGCTAAAGAAAAAGCATTAGCTGCCGAACAAGACCGCCTGAACAAACTTATGTCCGATTTCAAAGAACGTTCAGAGCGTGTTGCCGAGCTTGAAGGAATGATCGCTGCCAAAGAAGCTTCGATGAAAAAACTGAAGGAAACTTTATCAAAAGCGCTCAATGCGTTTGAAGGCAAAGGATTAACCATCGAACAAAAAAACGGAAAAGTATATGTTTCCATGGAAAACAAACTGCTTTTTCAAACCGGAAGCTGGGCTGTTGGAACTGAAGGAAAAAAAGCCGTTGTTGAAGTCGGGAAAGTATTGGCTCAAAATCCCGATATTTCCGTTTTAATTGAAGGCCACACCGACAATGATAAGTTTGCGGGTGCTATGGGGCAAATCGAGAATAACTGGGATTTATCAACCAAGCGTGCGACTGCAATCGTAAACATCCTTTCTGAAAACAAATCGGTTATTAAGCAAAACCTGACCGCTGCCGGCCGTGGGGAATTTGCACCAATCGCTTCAAATGATACTGCTGAAGGAAAATCTAAAAACCGCCGTATCGAAATCATCCTTACTCCAAAACTGGATGAAATCTCAAAAATGCTGAACGATCTGTAAACCGAATTTTATACCAAAAAAAGCTCCCTTTAACGGGAGCTTTTTATTTTTAGCATTGTCTTGAAATAGTATAGATTAAGTCCAGATGCAATACTTAACAAAATATGTGGAATTACCGTACTGATAAAAATGAGTTCTTTTATATGGGATACAATGCTTCCCCTTCCCTGAAGGAAAGATACCATTTCCCCGTGACACGATTTTATGGGAAAACCGCATTTTTTCTGAATTTTTGAGCAACACGTCTTTTAGGACATTACTTTATTTTTAAAACAGTTGCCAGAATTACATATTGTAAAGCCAGCTTGCCGGGTTGGTATAGGTCGTGTTTTGAGAAATCATAAACTTAATAACCGTTTTGCCCGTATCGCCATTAGTCCTGATTTTTCCTATGTTTTGCTTTGTAGAAACCTTATCGCCTTTATTAACGGAAACGCTGCTAAGGTTCTGGTAAACCGTAAAGAAATCTCCATGCTGGATCATCACGGCTTTGTTTACGGGAGAAAATACATATACGGCATAAACAGTTCCGCCAAAGACGGCACGCGCATTTGAACCTTCATCGGTTGTGATTTCGACACCGCTGCAATGAACCGTAAGCGATTTGTTTAACGGGTGCGGTTGGTCGCCAAAACGCAAAGAAACATTTCCTTTTTCTACAGGCCAAGGAAGCTTTCCTTTATTTGCCTTGAAATTATCAGAAACCAGTTTTGCTTCAGGCGTAAGGACAATTTTTGTAGCGCTTTCGGTTGCTTTTGTAGCCGCCGCTGTCGTTTTCGGATTTGCTTTTGCATTAGCAGCCGCCGCTTTACGGTTTGCTTCAGCAATCGCAGCCCGGATTAAACGGTCAATCTGCTTATCGATTGCTTTTGATTCCTGTTGCTTTTTGTTGATTTCGGCAAGAATTTTCTTTTTATCCTTTTTGATTGAATTGACAAGTTTTTCCTGTTCCTGTTTTTCCTGTTCAAGCACAAGGCGTTCTTTTTCCTGTTCTTCCATGAGTTTTTGCTTCTCGTTTTTCTGAACATTGAGCTTGTCATTAAACTCTGAAAGCGATGCGGTTTTTACTTTTATTTGTTCACCCTGAAGGCGCCTGTAACTTGCATATTGCTTCATATATTGGGCGCGTTTGTATGCCTGAAGGAAATTTTCTGAAGATAATAAAAACATTGCGCGGCTTTGCTGCGAACGGCTTTTATAGGATTTGACAATCATTTCGGCATAATCTTTTTTGAGCGCATCGAGATCTCGGTTGAGCTTATTGATTGCCAATTGGTTGATGTACATGTCGTTCTTTAGGATGTTTGCCTGTTTTTCGGTTGTGCTGATCAGCTTTTCGCGCAGTTTGATTTTTTCTTTCTGCTGCTCGATAATTGTAGTAACTGATTTTTGCTTCATTTCCTGGCTTTGCAGCAAACGTTCCTGAGCCCTTATTTCCTCCTGGAGCTGTGCTTTGCGCTGCTCGAGTTTTTCCTGCTCGGTTTGCGCCCACATAAAAGTGGACATAAGGATCAGAACAAAAGTTACAATTTGTTTAGGCATACTTTTTCTTTTTGCAAATCTAATCAATAAATATTCTTTCATAACCATCAGGAACGCTGTATGGAAAAGAGAGGTCTTCATTAAAACTCACGGAATTATATTCAATGCTTATATTCGTTTTTTTATTGTTGTTGGACGCTTCAATCAATAATTCAGTCGGCAAAACAATCGACGGGTAATCTTTGTGCGCCGGATAAGAAACCTGTAACATCCTGTTTTTTGCGGCTTGGGTAATCTTCTGCTTTTTGATCAGGAAATTGGATGCTTCAAAGAAAAATGCTTTTTCAGTCCCGCCGGTTGTGTTTTCAAGTTTATGGAATTTACTTTCAATTTCCGCCGTGCATTTCGACCTTTTCAAATCGTCCATCGCTTGCCCGATAAGCATGTTCTGTACTTTTGTAAAATCAAGGTCGGTTCCGAGCCATTTACTCAAAGTCCGGTAATCTCCTTCAAAATAATTGCTGTTTATTTTTTCGTAATACTTCACTTCGTTTGGCGTAATCAGTGCTTTTGCCATTGTAATTCCGAGGAAACGGATGCTTACAAGGATTTTTTCATCTTTTTTTATCCTGATTTCAGCCGTTACGCTTTGCGATTGGTTATCGTCTTTATAACGTGCGCTCGATTTGATGTAAAGTGTTGTGAAATCTTTTTTATTGCTGTAATGGCTTTCGATGATTTTATCTGCCGAAAGCTCTTCTGTTGCTTTTGCTTCAGAAATGACTTTTTTCGCTTTACACGAAACCAGCATTATTCCGAAGAAAACCAATAGTAAAATTGAACTTACATACTTTTTCATTTTTTCTGTTTTAATAATTTCTCCGCTTTTTGAAAATAAGCTTCTTTCTTTTTCACATCGCCCAAGCCGTTGAAGGTTTCTCCCAACTGAATATTGAAATTTATTTCAAGTTCGGGATTTTCAACAATATAATCAATTCCGGTTTCAAGTACATCTTTCGCTTTTTTGAATTCTTTGAGCTGGTTATGTGCCAATCCTGAATAATAATACAATTCGGGCTGCAATGGATACAGTTCGATCAACGCATCGGCTTTTTTGGCAACAACATCAAACTGCAGTTTTTCGGTATAAGCCTGAAAAAGAAGCAAAGTCGTTTCAAGGTTTTCAGGATTGTTTTTGTTGTCGATTTCATAATATCTGATCGCCTTGTCCAAATCTTTTTTAGAATGATAAAACTTGCCAATTTCTTTAGCGGCGTTGACTTCCTTATCGTTGATAAAACCGATTGCCGTTTCTAGATCAGCGTCGTATTGCGGATTTTTCTTTGTAAAAATCAAAAACTCATTGATGACGCGATGTTTGATTTTATTATCGATCTTGTTACTTTTCAAAACCTTGTTCATTGATTCTACCGCTAATCGTCCTTCATTTTTGTCAATCCGAGCTTTAAAAAGGCTTACGTGCGCCCAATCAGAATCCGGAAGCTCGGCTTCAAGCTTTTGTGTAATCTCAAGCACTTTGTTTTCCTGGTTGCTTGCGGAGTACAAATTGATAAGCGCGATGTAATTAGCTTCTTCTTTCGGATTTTTTTTAATCAGTTCCAAAAGATTTTCCGTTTCCGGGCCTTGAAATCTTTTATCCCTTAAAATATCAGCTTTATAAAGATTCCTTTTTTCTGATTGCCCAACATTTTCATTCAATTCGTTTATCAAATCGAGGGCTTTGTCATATTGAAGCGTGTTCATATAAAGCGAGGTCAGGTCTTCTTTGTAGCTTTCGTCAAACTCAACAAGTTTCTTAACTATAATAATCGATTGGTTGTAATCCTGCGTCTGATAGCAAACATCATACATTCCGGCCCAATACCATTTATTTTTGGGATCAAGTGCCGTTGCTTTCTCAAACGATTCATACGCTTTTTTATAATCCTTCAAAAACAGGTAATTTTTTCCTAATTCGTTATAAACGCTTGGATTATTTGGCTGCAGACTCAAACATTTTTGCATTGCGTCTAAAGCCTTGTCATAGTTTTCGATTCCTTTTTGCTTCAACGATTCGTAGAATGAATCCTGAAATCGATCGTCAACAGCGGCGATGTCTTCAGGTTCGATCTGGGCTGTTGCCATCGTCGGGTTTATGATACATCCGGCAAAAAGTAATCTGAAAAGAAACGTATTGATATTCATGTTTTTCGGGTTTATTCCAAAACAGAATAATCACCAATGCTGATGCTGGTGAAATTTCCGTCGAACGAAGCATGGCTTCCTATCATTGCATTATCAAGATTTGCATTTTTAATTTTCGAATGGTTTTGCACCAAACTGTTTTTAACCGATGCGTTTTCTACTACGCAATTATTTCCAAGCGAAACATTCGGGCCGATTTTAGCGTTTTTCAACACTACGTTTTCACCAATGAAACACGGTTGGATAATTTCTGAATTTTCTGAAACAACAGAAGAAGAAACAAGGTTTTCTCCATCGCTATGCAAAAAACCCAGCATTCTTGAATTGGTATCGACAGTAACATTTTTGTTTCCGCAATCCATCCATTCGTCAACTTTTCCGGGTACAAATTTCATGCCTTTAGCCATCATTTGCTTAATTCCGTCGTTAATTTGATATTCGCCACCGTGGATAATATTGTTGTCGATTACCAATTGCAGTTCGTCTCTCAGCACCGAGATATCCTTAAAATAATAAATTCCGATAACGGCAAGGTCTGAAACGAACTCTTTTGGCTTTTCGACCAGTTCAATTATTTCATTATTACCGTTTAGTTTTATAACGCCAAAAGCTTCAGGTTCGTCTACCTGTTTTACCCAAATAACACTGTCGGCGGTTTGATCAAGGTCAAAATCAGCGCGAATCAGCGTATCTGCATAAGCGATAACCGCCGGACCGCTTAAAGAATCCTTTGCGCACATGATTGCGTGTCCTGTTCCTAACGCTTCATTTTGATAGTAAATTGTGCCTTTCGCTCCTAACTTTTGGGCAATCGCAATAAGTTCACCTTCTACTTGTTTGCCGAAACTTTCGTGGATTACGAAGGCAACTTCTTCAATATCCTGGTTTAAAACCCCCGCAATATCTTCAACCAAACGGTGAACGATTGGTTTTCCGGCGATTGGAATTAAAGGTTTTGGAACTGTCAATGTATGTGGTCTTAATCTTGAGCCGCGACCGGCCATTGGTACTATTATTTTCATAAGTTAAAAGTCGAAAGCCAAAAGCCGAAAGAGATTCCACCAGCTCACTTTCATTATTATTTAGTGTTTATTATTAATTTATTTTACTCCGGTGCTTCCAAAGCCGCCTTCTCCGCGGGAAGTTTCAGTCAGGATTTCAACTTCTTCCCATTCAGCGCGTTCGTGTTTTGCAATAATTAATTGTGCAATGCGTTCGCCATTTTCGATAGTAAAAGGCTCGTTTGATAAATTTACTAAAATAACGCCGATTTCACCGCGATAATCGGCATCAACTGTACCGGGAGAATTTAAAACCGTCACTCCTTTTTTTGCAGCCAATCCGCTTCTTGGACGAACCTGAGCTTCGTATCCGATTGGTAATTCGATGAAAAGTCCGGTTTTTACAATTGCTCTACCAAGTGGTTTTAGCACAATTGGCTCTGAAAGATTGGCACGCAAATCCATTCCGGCAGAAGCGATTGTTTCATAATTTGGCAATGAATGCTGTGACTTGTTTATAATTTTTATGGTCATTTTAATTTACTTTTCGTTTTATGATTCGCATAATTGTTTCTTTTTCGTTGTAATAAATGAAATAGGAAAATGCCGATAACAAAAGGATTTTAATAAAATAATTTTCACGTATCACCGGAATGTAGAATGATAAACCTGACAAAATTACTGTCAAACCAATATAGCTAAAAATCTTCTTGATATCATACGGAATCGGGTAACTTTTTTGACCGAGTTTATAGGAAATGACCATCATGCTCGCATAGGCCGCGATTGTTGCGATTGCCGATCCGTAATAACTCATTGTCGGAATCAGCAGGTAATTCAGGATTAATGTTACGATTGCTCCGATTATCGAAATGTATGCCCCAATTCTTGTTTTATCAATTAATTTGTACCAAACTGAAAGATTCGTGTAAATCCCCAAAAA
>CAZSDN010000013.1:29894-35987 GCA_964605595.1 uncultured Flavobacterium sp.
CAAAAAGAAATTCGCAAGAACAATCAGCGGAACAACTTTTATCGCTTCCCAATAATCAGGGTTTGGCACTATCGGGACTTTTAGCAAATCCAAAAATGCAATTACAAACAAGCAAATGAAAGATCCGAAAATCACAAAATATTTCGTAACCGTCGCATAGGTTTGCTGTGCATTTTCGCTTGACGCATGGCTAAAGAAAAACGGTTCAATTCCTAAAGTATAAGCCGTTCGGAAAAGTACCATGAACATTCCGATCTTATAACATGCGGAATAGGCTCCGATTTCGGATTTCGGGACATTTAACCAATCAAGGAAAATCTTGTCGAAATGCTCGTTGATGGCAAATGCTATTCCGGCAATCAGTATCGGGTAGCCGTACCGCATCATTTTCTTCCATAACTGGAAATTAAAATTCCATGAAACCGAAATGTAATCCGGGATTAAAACAATCGCCGTGAGCAGGCTCGCAATTAACGTGGAAATGAAAATATATCCGACCTGGAAATTTTCGATGTAAATAACCCCAAGGGAAGAATTCGGGTATTTCGAGATTAATTTGGGCAATACCGCAAGGAAAAACAATGTAAGCATAACGTTTACCGAAACGTTACCGATTTTTATAAAAGCATATTTCAGTGGCTTGCTTTCAGCCCGAAGCTTTGAAAAAGGAATAATTGCCAACGCGTCTAAAGCCAGCGTCCAAATGGTAAGATTGATGTATTCTACCCTTATTTGAGTCCAGCCAGAAATTGCATTCCGGAACAACAAAGCTGTAATCAGGAAAAAAACCGACGTCCAGAAAATCGAAATCGCGCTGGTAGAAATTACGCTTTTCTTATCGCTTTCACTATTGAAAAACCTGAAAAAAGCGGTTTCCATTCCGTAAGACAAAATCACATTGAAAAAAACCAGGTAGGAAAAAATAATGGAAACTTCGCCCATTGCGCTTTTACTTGGCAAGTAGTGTACATAAAAAGGATTCAGCAAAAAACTGATGATTCTTGGAAGCACCGTGGCAATTCCGTAAATCATTGTCTGCTTAAAAAGATTTTTATATAAACTCAAAGTCTTGCTTGTTTTTCGTGAAACAAAAGTAAGTATTTCTTTGGTTTAATGCGTTTTGTCGAGTGTCCAAAAAAGGTATATTTGTCGTAAATCTACATTCGATGTTTAAAAATCATTTTCCAATTCTGATTGCGTTGTTTTCGCTTCAGGCGTTCTCACAGGAATTTCCGGCGACAAAAAAATCACCTTCAACCATTACCAAACACGGAATTTCTTATAACGATGATTATCGCTGGCTTGAAAACATGAATTCAGAAGAAGTCAATAAATGGGTTGATGACCAAAATGCGGTTGCAAAAAAACAACTGGAAACAGTTAAAAAAAGCTATAATGCCGCTTTTAAGATTAGGGATTATGATTATTTGTCATCGAATCCGCTACCGACCAAAAGAGGAAAATATTATTACTCGCGTTACCGCCGTGACAAAGCGATGCCTGCGAGCCTTTTTTACAGAAAAGCATTAAACGACGAACCTTTGCTCGTGCTAAATCCGTATAGTATTTATAAAAACAAGGATGCATCGTTGTTTAATTTTTATCCCTCAAAAAATTCAATCTACATTGCCGGTGAATTTAATGCTTCCGGAAGTGACAGCCGTGAAATCCGGTTTTCAGAAATGAGGACTATGAAATTGGCAGGTGATGTTTTAACTAACGTAAAATCAAATGTCGCATGGAACAAAGATACAGGTGTTTTCTACAAACGGAATTCAAATAAAAATACATTCGAGAGAGATTCTACTTACCAATTGTTTTACCATCGTTTGGGAACGTCTCAGGATGAAGATAAATTGGTTATGGATTTTTCCATAAGCGAAAGTTTTTCACGTTTTTATACTACAGAAAATTCGCTGGTTGTGATCGAAACGACGAACGATGAAAGGTATTGTACGCTTTATGAATGCGGCCTTGGTAATGAAAAATTCGAACTTGAAAAAATCCTAGAATATGAAACTTCAGATTTTAGGAATGTAAGATATAAAAACGGCAGGATTTATTATTCTTCAAATGATTTCGATTGGGGAGATATTCGCTCATTTAACCCAAAAAACCGGCAAGACGAAAAAACGCTGATTCCTCAAATGTACATGAAGTTGTTGGTTTCGTATGATTTTTATGACGATTATATAATATGTAAATACAAGGGATTGGGCAAATATTCGATGATGATTTATGACCTGGATGGAAATTTTGTGAGGAAATTCGATGCGCCTGACGGAACTGATTTCTACATCAATTTTTACAATTCAGAAACTAAAGATTTATTTGTTAGTTTTTATTCGTACACGATTCCGTATCAGAATTTCAGACTGAATCTTGGAACCGGCGAAGTCAGATCCTATTATAATGATTATATCGAGCCGAAAGTTTTACTCTTCCCGTTGGATTATTTCGTAACCAAAACTGTCACTTTTAAAAGCCGCGATAATGTTCAGGTTCCGATAACGATCATCCACAAAAAAGGAATCCAATTGGACGGAAAAAATCCCACTTTATTAAAAGCTTACGGAGGATTTGGAGTCGTTAGTGGCCCTGATTACGATACCGGATTATTATATTTTCTTGAAAAAGGAGGCGTTTTTGCATTTGCGGAAATCCGTGGCGGCGGAGAAAAAGGCTTAAATTGGCATATCGACGGCGCGGGAAGAAAAAAAATAAATGGTTTTAACGACTTTATTGATGCTGCCGAATTCTTGATTTCTGAAAAATATACTTCTCCGCAAAAACTTGGAATTACCGGCGGTTCCCATGGCGGATTAGTCGTTGGCGTTGCAATGACGCAGCGTCCGGAATTGTTTAAGGTTGCCATCCCTGATGTTGGCGTGTTCGATATGCCGCGTTTTGACGAATACAGCATCGGGAAATATCATTATGACGAGTTTGGAAATCCGGCGAATGTTCAGGATTACAAATCTATTTTGTCGTATTCACCGTTACAGAACATAAAAGAAGATGTTGATTATCCAACAACACTTATCATCACTTCTGAAAACGATGATCGCGTTCCGCCTGTGCATTCGTATAAATTTGCGGCCGCTTTGCAAAACCGGACTGCACAAAAAAATCCCGTTTTCCTGCAAACAAGGCGAAAAGCCGGGCATCACGGAAAAAGGAATTATGCAGACCGTATAGAGGAAGAAGCCTCATTTTACAGTTTTTTACTTTACCATTTAACCAAATAAAAAGTCCCGGATGAGTATCCGGGACTTTTGAATTAATAACCTTTCAACTTGCAATTATTCTTTTATGAATTTGCTTGTGTGCGATGTTCCGTTCGATGTAACTTTAATAAGATATTGTCCGGTAGCTAAAGAAGAAACGTTTAACTGGCTTTGATTTTTTGAATTCAATACCAATTGCCCCTGTAAATTATAAACTGAAGCTTCTTCAATTTGTAAATCGCTTTTTACATTTAAGAGCCCTTTTGTTGGGTTTGGATATAACGCAAATGAGTTCTTGTTGAACGAACCTACGCTTAATGAAGACACATTTACTGTAAAATCCTGACCTTGTCCATAGGATTCAAATGTAGTTGTATCTATTTCACATGGGTCACTATTTGGTTCAAGGTACTGTTTTATTACACGCATCCTTGTTGTACCTATTGCAGCGCCCTCAGGGACTTCGATATTACCGGTTGCTGAAATATCATCATCATCAGCACCTTCAGAGTTCTGAATCGTACCGATATAGTAAACTTCATCTGAATCATCCAATGTTCCATTTTGATCCCAATCAATATAAACGGTAAAATGATTAAGAAAATTTCCTACCGTATCTCCCCTCAAAATGATTGGGTTGATAAGACTTCCCTGCTGTAATTCAAAGATGGTTGAAGTATTGTCTATCAATTCGTCTGAACTCCCTGAATTAGTTACAATCTGACCCGCAAATTCTACACTGGTTATTTTCTCTATTTCTTCATAAATAATCAATTCACAATAAGGGTCTGGAAAATCTTGTGCCACAGCACCTGAAAAAGCAAGTAAACTTGCAATAAAAGTAATTTTTCTCATATTCGTTAAATTTAAAGTTAAGCGGCAAGTTAAGCAACTCGTAAAAAAAAACCGACAATTATGTCGGTTTTTAACTTTATATTAAATATTTAACTTTATCCGTTCAAAGCTTCAGCCCCGCCAACGATTTCTAAAATTTCGTTTGTAATGGCTGCCTGGCGCGCTTTGTTGTAAGTCAGTTTCAACTGGTTTCTCAACTCGGTCGCGTTATCGGTTGCTTTGTGCATTGCAGTCATACGCGCTCCGTGTTCTGAAGCAAACGAATCACGGATTGCTTTGTACAATTGTGTTTTCAGCATTTTCGGAATCAAAGTAAGTACGATTTCTTCTTTCGATGGCTCGAAAATATAATCGGCACTATTGGTTGTTTTATCCGAATTTATTGCGGCTAAAGGTAAAAATTGTTCTGTCTGGATAATTTGCGTTGCAGCATTTTTGAACTGGTTGTAAACCAAAACCACTTTGTCGTATTTCCCGTCAAGGAAAAGTTGAGTGATTTCGTCAGCGATAATTGCAACATTTTCGAAAGTCAAATCATCAAAAACACCGTTGTTATTAGAAATGACATTACTTGTTTTACGGATAACATCGTTTCCTTTTTTACCAATAGTGATAAAATCGACTTGTTTTCCGGCATAAACTTTTTCGCTCAGGTTACGGGCTTCTTTAAGCACGTTTGAGTTGAAAGCTCCAGCCAATCCACGATTTGATGTAATTGCTACAACCAAAACCCTGCGAACTTCACGTTGCGCTGTAAAATCTCCACCGATATCGCCATCAAGCGTCGCGGAAAGATTCTGAAGCAATTCCGTTAATTTTTCGGCATAAGGCCTCATAGCCGTGATTGCATCTTGTGCTTTCTTTAGCTTTGCGGCAGAAACCATTTTCATCGCTGATGTAATTTGCATCGTTGATGAAACGGAAGTAATTCTGTTACGGATTTCCTTTAAGTTTGCCATTTTTTATAGTATTGAGTAGTGAGAATTGAGTAGTGAGAAAAAAATCTCATATCTCAATTCTCAATACTAAAATCGTATTAGTTATATTTCGCTGAAACTTCTTTTGCTACTTTTTCGATAACGCCAGTGATGTTGTCATCGAACTTTCCTGCTTTAAGCGCATCAAGCGTGTCTCTATGTTTTGCATTCATGAATTCAAGGAAATCTTTCTCGAATTCTTTTACTTTATCTACAGGAACATTTCTCAAAAGGTTTTTAGAACCTGCGTAGATAATCGCAACTTGATCTTCAACGGTAAACGGAGAATTAAGGCCTTGTTTCAGGATTTCAACGTTTCTTCTACCTTTTTCGATTACGTTCAGAGTTACGGCATCAAGGTCAGAACCAAACTTAGCAAACGCTTCCAATTCACGGAATTGTGCCTGATCCAATTTTAACGTACCAGCAACTTTTTTCATCGATTTGATTTGTGCATTACCTCCAACACGGGATACCGAAATACCTACGTTGATCGCAGGACGAACTCCAGAGTTGAACAAGTCTGACTCAAGGAAAATCTGTCCGTCAGTAATCGAAATTACGTTGGTTGGAATATATGCAGAAACGTCGCCCGCTTGTGTTTCAATGATTGGAAGTGCTGTTAATGAACCGCCACCTTTTACGATTGGTTTCAATGTATCAGGAAGATCGTTCATGTTTTTAGCGATACTGTCATCGTTGATTACCTTACAAGCTCTTTCTAACAAACGAGAGTGAAGGTAAAAAACGTCTCCAGGATATGCCTCACGTCCCGGCGGTCTTCTCAAAAGAAGCGAAACCTCACGGTAAGCAACAGCTTGTTTAGACAAATCATCATAAACGATTAACGCAGGACGGCCCGTATCACGGAAATACTCACCAATCGCAGCACCTGCCATTGGAGCGTAAACCTGCATCGGAGCAGGATCGGAAGCGTTAGCAGCAACGATTACGGTGTAAGCCATTGCGCCTCTTTCTTCTAATGTTTTTGCAATTCCTGCTACTGTCGAAGCTTTTTGCCCGATAGCAACATA
>CAZSDN010000014.1:0-3851 GCA_964605595.1 uncultured Flavobacterium sp.
TGACTTTAGCCTCAAACTGTACCTGAGCCAAAAGTCCCTGAAAACAGAATAAAAATAAAATTACCAACTTTTTCATTTCGAGTAAATCGTTTTGTTTTTTACGGAACTACCAATCTTTTTCGGTTTGTACCGGTTTGCCTTTTTCTTTTTTGGCGTTCACTTTATCCTGGACTTTCTTTTCTTCATTGTTTACGGCATCAAGCAGGTTTTCAAGGCGCTGTTTGGAAATCCCGCCTTCTTTAGGTTTGGGATTTTGGCCTTTGTCATCTTTTGGCTTTCCTTTGTCCTTTTCTTTATCACCGTCTTTTTTGTCTTTGTCCTTATCGTTTTTGTCGTCTTTCTTATCGTTATTTTTATCTTTATTATCCTTATTGTCTTTCTTGTCGTCTTTTTTATTGTCCTTTTTATCCTTGTCTTTATCTTTTGGCGGAGGATTATTTTTTAACGCCTCTTTTGCCAATGCAAAATTATAACGGGATTCTTCATCGGATGGATCATTAATCAATGCATTTTTATATGCCTGGACGGCATTTGTATAATCTTTCATTTTCATGCTCACATTACCCAGATTATGCCATGCTTTGTGTTTTTCATTTCTGGTTTTCGCTTCTTTTGTTGCTTTCAGATAGATGTTTCCGGCCTCGGCAGCTTGGTTTTGGGAATAAACAGAATTCCCAAGATTATAGGTCGAAGCAGCTTTTCCGGGTGATTTTGACTGGGAAATGCGATAATTAGCTTCCGCGTCAGCGTAGCTTTTTTTTGCATATTCCTCGTTCGCTTTAGGCAAATAAGTATCTTTTTTTTGCCCGTGAACCGCAAAAGCCATAAAAAGCAAAGTAAATATAAAAACCTGTTTCATTTGATTTTTCTTAGATTTCATTTTGCAATGAAGAGCACATTATTCTTTTTCATTAAATAGATTCAGCTTCTTGAGCCATCTTGTCTTCTTTTCCAAAAGGAAAATATCGATACATAACAAAGCTAAGGCGATTCCTAAAAACCACTGGAACTGCGAATTGAAATCGGTGAATTGCTGTGAATCAAATTCAGATTTTTCAATATTGTCCAAAGCTTTTTTTACATATTCGATTACTTCTTTTGTATTGTTTCCGTTAACATAGCCGCCTTTAGTTTCTTTCGCAATCGCTTCAAGGGCCGGCTGGTTTAGTTTTGTAATAACGACATCATTATTATTATCCCTTTTAAAACTTTCGATAACACCATTTTGGCGTAATGGTATCGGGCCGCCTTTTGGAGTTCCTATACCGATGGTTATGATTTTGAGGCCGGCCTTATTGGCTTTTTCAGCAGCACTTTCAGCACCTTCTGAATGGTCTTCGCCGTCAGAGATAAGAATCACTAATTTGTTGACTCCTTTTTCATCTTCAAAATAGGTTTCGGATAGCCTGATAGCTTCATCCAGCGAAGTTCCCTGAGAGGAAACCATTCCGGGATTCATGCTTTGCAGGAACATCTTTGCAACGCCATAATCAGTCGTTATCGGAAGTACGGGAAATGCACTTCCGGCATAGGCAACAATTCCGATGCGGTCGCTTCCGAGCTGGTTGATAATTTGTGAAACGAGTTGCTTGCTTTTTTCAAGCCGGCTTGGGGCAACGTCTTCACAAAGCATGCTTTTTGAAACATCGACGGCAAAAACAATGTCAATTCCCTCACGTTTTACCGTTTCCGATTTGATTCCGATTTTTGGGTTAACCAAAGCGATTATCAAACAGGCAAATGCCAAAAGCACCATTGTTAATTTCAGCGTATGCTTGAAAAGGGATTTCTCGGGGCTTAGTTTTTTTATAAGTTCAGGATCGCCGAATTCGCGTTGTTTTTTTCTCTTCCAATATAAATTATACAGGAAAACCAACACCAGAACCGGTATGATGAATAAAAGGTACAAATATTTTTTTTCGTCTAATTCCATATTAAATAAAACTTCTGAAAACGGTTTTTCGCAATAAGATTTCACAGAGCAATAAAGCACAGGCGGCTATGGCAAATGGCCTGAATTTTTCGTCATAATCATAAAATTTCAATTCTTCGATCTCAGTGGTTTCAAGCTTATTGATTTCTTTATAAATGGTTTCAAGGCTTTGGTTGCTGGTTGCACGAAAATATTTCCCGCCGGTTTTTGCCGCAATGCTTTTCATCAGTTCCTGGTCGATCTCGACTTTCATCATACGGAAAAGGAAATTTCCGTTGGCATCTATCGCATAAGGAAATTCGGCCATTCCGTTGGTTCCGATTCCGATCGTGTACACTTTTATTCCAAATTCCTTTGCGATATCCGATGCGGTTTCAGGTTCGATGAATCCGGCATTATTGACTCCGTCGGTTAAAAGAATGATGACTTTGCTTTTTGCCTTACTGTCTTTTAAGCGGTTTACGGCTGTGGTCAGTCCCATCCCGATTCCGGTTCCGTCCTGTAAAATGTTATTGTATTCCACATTTTTTAGCGCATTCAGCACAATAGGTTTGTCGCTTGTTACAGGCGTTTTCGTATATGCTTCGGCGGCATAAACCACTAAGCCTATGCGGTCATTTGGACGGTTTTCTATAAACTTTGCCGCGACATTTTTTAATGCTTTCAGGCGGTTTGGCTTTAAATCTTTTGCAAGCATGCTTCCCGAAACGTCGATTGCCATTACGATGTCTATTCCTTTTGTTGTTTTGGTTTTGCTGCTTACATCAACAGTTCTTGGGCGCGCCATTGCCACAATAATTGAACATAACGCCAACAATCTTAAAACGAATAAAAAAGGCTTGAGTTTCGCCAAAACCGACGGCACTGCCTTGAAACCTTTCAGGGAACTGATTTTTAACGTAGCGTTTAGCTGGCGGCGTTGCCAGATTTGCCAGCCGATCAGTATCGGAATTAAAAGGAACAGCCAAAAGAATCCCGGATTTAAAAATGTCACATTTGCCATTATTCTCCTGCTTTTTTAAGTTCAACGGAATTCAGTATGCGGTCGGTAAGTTCTTTTGCATATTTATCTCCTTCTTTGTGCTGGATGATAAGCTGCTGCAAACCGCCGTCTTGCTTAAAGACGATGATTTCATAATAGATCTTGACACTTGTTTTGTTCAATGCATTGATTAGTGTTGCCGTTCCGTATCCTTTTTTACCTTCGATTCCCATTTTGGTAGTGTAATCTTCCTGTTTGAGAATCATATTCTGTGCGCCGGCGGCTTCAAAATACTGTACTGAAACTTCAAGTGCTTTTGATAAATCGACATCGGTTTCCTGTTTGTATTTCAACGTCGAAACAACGATGTAAAAATTATCGAGGATGCTTCCGTAACCAAAAGACTGCATATCTTTTATAAGTGCCAGGCCTTCTTTAGGCAATTGGCTTTTCATGTCAATCCTTTTCAGGACTTTTGGTGTTTCGATGAAAACGCCGGGATTTCCGTATTCGCTTGAAACCCATTCGCCATCAAGCAATTCTTTTGTTGGATGCCCGAGTAAGTTGTCTTTTACGAAATCATAGCCCTTTGTTGCGATAAGAAATCCAATTGTTCCAAAAAACAAGACCAAAACTGTTGCTGCCGACATCAAAATACGGCGTGTGCGTTGCTTACGAAGCAGCTTTTGTTTTAGTAATTCGTCAAGCACGCTGTCGCCGCCTTCTTCAACAACAACTTCGGGAACGGCTTTATGAATAAGAACAATCGAGTTTTCTATACGTTTTTTATCTTCCTGTATTTCAAATTCAAGCGGTTGTGATTTTGCAAATTTTACCAAGTCGGCTTGTTTAAGAACTTTCTCCAAATCGATAAGCGTTTCTTTTGAAAGCTTCATTTTCTTTTGGTTTGAAACATTTCGAAGTGCTGCAATCAGT
>CAZSDN010000014.1:3861-8094 GCA_964605595.1 uncultured Flavobacterium sp.
ATCAGTTCGCTTGTGGTGCTTTCCATTGCGGGAATATGAATTTCCTCTTCAATGTAAATCCGGGCAATATCGGTCAGTTCTGAATAATACGACTTGACTTCGCCACGTTGCCAAAGCTGTTTTTTTTCAAGGTTTTTAAGCAATGATGTTGCTTTTTCGATTGGCGTTTTATAAATCTCCTGATCGAGTTTTTTTGCCTGGCGGTTTTTGAGTAAATAATAAACCAAAAACCCAAAACCGCAAATAAGCAGGAAAGCCAGAATGTAAAGCCACCAAGTACTGATCGAAGATTCTGCTTCAATCACAGTCTTGATTTCATACATTTTCTGCTGGAGCGTATCGACTTTTACATTAGATACTTCCAACAGCAGACTATCAGAAAAAAAACGTTTATTATTGATAATTACCGGGAGTTTTGGCAAAATATATTTTCCGCTGTCAAATTGTGTCAGCCCATAACGTTTTATAAGTTCGTATTGTCCGTCTTTTTTAACGGTATCGATTACATAATTCCGGATTACTTCGAGTTTCCCAAAATTGCTTCCGCCGGGAAAAACCACTATGGCATTGGTGTCAACCGTAGTTTTCAGCGTTAAGTTAAACTGCGCCCCGATTTTATTTTTGGTCGTATCAATACTTGTGACCACATTTTTGGTTTGTCCAAAAAGCATAGTCCCAAAAAGGAAGAATAAAAAAATAAGAGAGTTGTTTTTTTTCATTTTAGATGACAGAAAAGCATTAGCTCCTCGCTTTAAAATAGCCTAATAATTTGGTTACGTAACTTTCGTCGACTCTTGTATTTACAGTGCCTGAACCACATTTGCTAAAAGTTTCCTTAAAATATTTTACTTTATCCTGATAGTATTTTTCGTATTCCATGCGTACTGATTTTGAAGAAGTGTTAACAAGCTGTAATTCTCCGGTTTCGGCATCAAGCATCGGAACCATTCCCAGATTTATCATTTTTTCTTCACGGGCGTCATAAACACGGATTCCGGTAAGATCGTGTTTTTTTGATGCGATTTTTAGCGGCTGCTCGAATTCATCAGAGATAAAATCAGAGATCACAAAAACGATCGCTTTCTTTTTGGTGACGCTTGAAAGGAATTTCAATGCCTGTGAAACATCAGTTTTATTACTTTTAGGCTTGAATTCTATTAATTCGCGAATGATTCTCAATACGTGTGATTTTCCTTTTTTGGGCGGAATGTACAATTCAATCTGGTCTGAAAACAAAATCAATCCGATCTTATCGTTATTTTGTGTTGCCGAAAAAGCCAGTGTTGCAGCAATTTCAGTTACGATTTCATTCTTGGTCTGGCTTTTTGTCCCGAAACTTTCCGAACCTGAAATGTCAACCATTAGCATCATGGTCAGTTCGCGTTCTTCTTCAAAAACTTTAATATAGGGTTCGTTGTAACGCGCGGTCACGTTCCAGTCTATATTGCGGATGTCATCGCCAAACTGGTATTGGCGCACTTCCGAAAATGTCATTCCGCGCCCTTTAAACGACGTATGGTATTCGCCCGAAAAGATGTGATCGCTCAATCTCCGGGTTTTAATTTCTATTTTTTTTACTTTTTTGAGTAACTCTTTGGTATCCATGACAGATGTTTAAAGTTTAAGGTTTAAGGTTTCTTCGTAGGGTTCAACTTTGAACTTGAAACATTAAACTTCGAACATATTAAGGAACTTCTACTTCATTTACGATTTTATTGATGATATCGACAGAAGTGATGTTTTCTGCTTCTGCTTCATAAGTAACGCCAATCCTGTGGCGCAAAACATCATGAACAACCGCACGTACATCTTCCGGAATTACATAACCGCGGCGTTTGATAAATGCGTAACATTTGGCGGCATTAGCAAGGTTTATGCTTCCACGCGGCGAAGCTCCGAACCCGATTAGAGGTTTTAGGCTTTCGAGTTTATATTTCTCCGGGAAACGCGTTGCAAAAACGATATCCAAAATATATTTTTCGATTTTTTCATCCATATAAACTTCACGAACCGCTTGCTGCGCGCGGATAATCTGCTCGACAGAAATAACCGGGTTTACTTTGTCATAAGCACCTGAAAGGTTCTGACGGATAACTATTCTTTCCTCATCCATTTTAGGATAATCGATAACGGTTTTGAGCATAAAACGGTCAACCTGGGCTTCAGGAAGCGGATAAGTTCCTTCCTGTTCGATCGGGTTTTGTGTAGCCAGAACCAAAAACGGCTTGTCTAATTTAAAAGTCGTATCACCAATGGTTACCTGTTTTTCCTGCATTGCTTCGAGCAAAGCCGATTGTACTTTTGCAGGCGCACGGTTTATCTCATCGGCAAGGACAAAATTTGCGAAAATAGGTCCTTTTTTAATCGAGAATTCATTGGCTTTAATATTGTAAATCATGGTTCCGATAACATCGGCCGGAAGCAAATCAGGAGTAAACTGGATTCTGCTGAACGATCCGTGAACTGCCTGTGACAAAGTGTTGATTGCTAAGGTTTTTGCCAATCCGGGAACGCCTTCCAGCAAAATGTGTCCTTGTCCCAAAAGACCTATCAGCAATCGTTCTATCATGTGTTTTTGCCCAACAATCACCTTGTTCATTTCAAGGTTCAAAAGTTCGATAAAAGCACTTTCTCTTTCAATTTTTTCATTAATTGCCCTTATGTCTAAAGTAGCGTTTTGTTCCATAAATCTTATTTTTAAAGCCGTGAATTTAGTATCTTATATCTAACAATGCAAATTGATATTTTTTTTGCCATAGAAGATGTTAAAAAATGGTTAAAAAATATTGTAATCCTTTTGCATTAAGGATGAATTGTGATTTTGTTTTTATAATTTTAAGAACTGAAAAAATAATTCCGAAGCCTCGAAAAGTAAGGTTTTCAATAAACATAAAAACATTGAAAAAAACAAAATTATCACCAGTTATAGCCGGTACAATGAATTGGGGCGTATGGGATAAAGGCCTTTCTACTTCTGAAATGAAGCATCTGATTAACATCTGTATCGAAAACAAAATCACGACTTTTGACCACGCTGATATTTACGGAAGTTATACCACTGAAGCAGAATTCGGGAAAGCATTTCATGAAAGCAAAATCCAAAGGGAAAAGCTGCAGCTGATTTCAAAATGCGGAATCTGCCATATATCCGATAATCGTAAAAACCGGATCAAGCATTATGATTATTCAAAAGAATATATCATTTGGTCGGTTGAGAATTCCCTGAAAAACCTCCAAACGGATTACCTGGATGTTTTGCTTTTGCACCGCCCGAGCCCGTTAATGCAACCCGATGAAATTGCCGAAGCCATCGAAAAACTGAAATCCGAAGGAAAGATCATCGATTTCGGGCTGTCGAACTTTTCGCCTTCGCAAACTGACCTTATCCAACAAAAAACAAAAGTAGATTACAACCAAATCCAGTTTTCTGCAACGCATCTTGAACCAATGCTTGACGGAAGCCTTGACCATATGCAGATTCACAAAATCAGGCCAATGGCGTGGAATCCACTCGGAACGGTTTTTCGTGAAGATACGGAACAAACGCGCCGGCTAAAAAAACTGTTGGCCGAACTTGTTGCAAAATATCATGTTGGCTCTGACACGATTTTACTTGCCTGGATTTTACAGCATCCGTCAGGAATCATTCCCGTTGCGGGAACTGTTAATATTGCAAGGATCCAGCTTCTGACAAAAGCAACCGAACTTCAACTCGAAAATGAAGATTGGTTCGCAATATGGACAGAAAGCACGGGGAAAGATGTTCCATAAATTAATTTATAACGGTTCATCGTATGATCAATAAGCGCCTTCTTATCAAAAATCTGCTTGCTCACAATGACGAGTCAAGTTTTTATGATAAGAAACGCCAGCTGAATCTTCATACGCGTGAAGGAAAAGCGAAATTTTTGAAGCATATCTGCGCGCTTTCCAATTCAAATCCGGCTAATAATTCGTACATCGTTGTTGGTGTTGAAGACCAGGATAACGAAATTGTTGGCGATGATTTTTTTGATGACAGCAGGATCCAAAACCTTGTTAATGCTTTTTTAGAAAATCCTCCGAAAATCCAATACGAGAACATTCAGTTTCCAAACCTGCCCAAAGACCGCGTTATCGGGCTTGTTACCATAAAACCTAATAACAAGGTTTCTTATTTCAAAAAAGGAATCCACACGATTTTGGCCAAAACGGTTTTTATACGCAGAGGCAGTAACTCGGTTCCGTTTGAAG
>CAZSDN010000014.1:8104-12002 GCA_964605595.1 uncultured Flavobacterium sp.
AATACGGCAACGGTGCTTAGTATCGAAAACAGTTCCCGAAACAGTATCGGCTATACGCTTGACGGCGTTATTGATTTTATGAATAACCGCCACAAAGACATGGCCCCAAAATACAATGTTTTTAAGGAATTGTTTGTGATTTGCTGGGCCGGAATCCCTAAAAAGGTGAAAGATAAAACATATCTTTCGCGGGTTGACATTGAACTTATAAATGAGCAGATTAAACTTTTTTATTCGGCGTTGGATGAGGTTGTGATCGAATTTGACGAACACAGTTTTACGATAACTGAATTTGTCCCTTTAGGGCTAAACGATAAAACGAGTTACTATCCTTTGGAACAGCAGGTTATACGTTTTTATGACAATGGATATTATAAGATTGAAAGCAACATGCTGTTTGAGCCGCCGGAATTCAACCGGAAAATGCTGCACCATATTTATAATTCGAATTTGGCGTTGCTTGCGAAATTGCAGAAGCCGCAGATGCTGTCTGAAAGAGATGTAAAAGATCTGGAGAATCTTCCTTCAACGCTTATGATTTGTTACCTGAACGGATTTGAAGATGCAAAACACAAACTTATCGAAGCAAAATTATTGCTCAAACCTTTTCCGAAAGTGTATTTGTCTTTTAAAGAAGCGCTTAGGATTCTGAGGAAAATGAAATACGACCATAATAATGAGTAAGAATAAAGCCGAAGGAATTCCCCCGGCTTTAATGAATAATTTGAATAAGGATATTACCAGAATACCGTATAAAGCGCGGCTAAAACAGAAAGAATAATCAGCATTCCGACAATGAATGACGGTGCCATCTTGAACATTTTCGCATCGATTTCAAGGCCGTTGGGTTGTACTCCTTTACGGGTTTCATAAATACTGATAAAATACATTCCGATTACACAAATCAGGAACACAAATCCCATTCGGTCAATAAACGGGATTTCATAAATTCCTTCCGCATTCGGAACCGAAAATCCAGAATCGTATAAAAAGGAGAGGTCGATAAAACCGGGCATGAATTTAAAAAGTATCGAAAATATGAATCCGCCGATTGTGGCAAATAAAGCCGCATTTGGCGTTGCTTTTTTCCAGAAGAATCCAAGGATAAACATCGCGAAAATCCCCGGGCTCACAAATCCGGTATATTCCTGAATGTATTGAAACCCGCCTTTTTTATCGATTCCCAAGAACGGAGCGACTATTACCGCGATCAGCATGGCTATTATGATGGTTTTCTTTCCAACGCTGACGAGCTTTTTCTCATCGGCATTGGCATTCAGCCTGTTTTTGTATATGTCTAACGTAAAAATAGTTGCGATACTGTTGGCTTTTCCGGCAAGTGAAGCCACAATTGCCGCCGTCAACGCTGCAAATGAAAGCCCTTTTAAACCGGTTGGCAGCAAGTTCAGCAAAACAGGATAAGCGCGATCCGGATTTACAACTCCGTCATGAAGCATTTCGGTCTGGAAATCACCGTTCTGATACAAAACATAAGCTGCGATTCCGGGTAAAACAACAATAACCGGCATTAACAGTTTCAGGAAAGCCGCGAATAAGATGCCGCTTCTTGCCGTTTTTAAATCGGCGCCCAAAGCTCGTTGCGTGATGTATTGGTTGCAGCCCCAATAATTCAGGTTAATAATCAGCATTCCGCCAATTAAAACAGACAATCCCGGCAAATCCATATAATTCGGATTCGTTTTGTCAAAAATCATGTGGAAATGGCTGTTGGCTTTTTCGGTCATTAATGAAAATCCGTCAATAACTCCGCTTCCGCCAAATTTATCAGATACAAGATTCAATGCAAGATAAGTAGTGACCAGTCCGCCAAGGATCAAAAAGAAAACCTGTATTACATCGGTGTAACCAATAACTTTCATGCCGCCAAGCGTTATCATAATGGCAAAAACCGCAAGGAAAATCATGCATAAAGTAATGTCAAGCCCTGAAATGCTGCTGATTGCCAAAGCGCCCAGGTACAAAATCGAAGTCAGGTTTACCAATACATACAGCAACAGCCAGAAAACCGCCATGATCATTGCCACGTTTTCGTTGTAGCGTTGTTTTAGGAATTGCGGCATTGTAAAGATTTTATTCTTAAGGTAAACCGGCATAAAGAAAATAGCGACAATTATGAGCGTTGCGGCGGCCATCCATTCATAAGTAGCAATGGCAAGCCCCATTTTAAAACCGCTTCCGCTCATGCCGATGAACTGCTCGGCACTGATGTTGCTTGCAATTAATGAAGCCCCGATTGCCCACCATGTTAGCGAGCCTTCGGCCAGGAAATAATCTTTGCTGCTTGATTGCTCTTTTTTCTTTTTACGGTAAATCCATAATCCGTAACCGACAATCAGCAGGAAATAAAATAAGAAAACAATATAGTCTTTTGTTGATAATGTCTGCATGCTTTAGGATTGTTGATTAGTATTTTTATAGTGGATAGCCGAAAGTTCCCTCAATATTGCCGCACTTTTTTCAGGTGAAATGTCACGTTGCGCTTCGCCCATCATTTCATAACCGACCATGAATTTTTTCACGGTTGCAGACCGTAGCAGCGGCGGATAAAAATGCATGTGGAAATGCCACTCGGGATGCGCGGTTTTGTCTGTCGGCGCCTGATGGATCCCGGATGAATACGGAAAAGAAGTTTCAAAAAGATTGTCGTATTTTACTGTAATCTCTTTTAAGATTTCAGCAAATGCATGGGTTTCATCATTGGTCATCGCTATGATGCTGCCAAAATGCCGCTTGCTGACAATCATTGTTTCATAAGGCCAGGTTGCCCAAAACGGCACGAGGCAAACGAAATGTTTGTTTTCAATTACAATGCGTTCCCGGCGTTTTAGTTCTTCGTCGGTATAATCTTTAAGCAGGCTCGTTTTATTTTTTTCGTAATAGCGTAAAAGGTTTTTCTGGGTTTTTTCGACTTCCGTGGGGATTGAGGATTGCGCCCAGATTTGCCCGTGCGGATGCGGATTGCTGCAGCCCATTACGCTTCCTTTATTTTCAAAGATCTGAACGTGGTTGATATAATCATTGCTGCCAAGTTCAATATATTGCTGTTTCCAGGCGGCGATGACTTTTTCGATCGCGCCGATTTCCATTTCGGGGATTGTGAGGTTATGTTTTGGCGAAAAGCAAACAACTTTGTTGATTCCTCTTTCGGGTTTTGAAACAAACAATGCGTTTTCATCCCTTTCTGAAGAAATCTCGTCTTTTAAAAGCGCCGGAAAATCATTTTCAAAAACATATACGTCGCTGTAATTTTCGTTTTGCTCGCCGTTTGAGCGCTCGTTTCCCGGGCATAAATAACACCCGGCGTCATATTGTGGAAGCTCTTGGCTGTTTCCAATTTCTTTTTGGCCCTGCCACGGGCGTTTGTTCCGGTGCGGCGAAACAAGGATCCATTCTCCGGTTAATGGATTATAGCGGCGGTGCGGATGTTCATTAGTATCGAATGTTTTCATTTGTAAACGGTTTTGCGTGAGGGATTGCAGCAAGTGCCGCGCACTGCGGAAAGCCCGACCCTTGTGGTCACGCCCAAATTATTTTTTATATTCTGATGTTCCTTTTGAGATCTTTATCTTGTATGGTTTCAATTGAATCCCGAATGCTTTTTCATATTCTTTGGAAACCTTTGAAATTAATTTTTTTTCGCTTCCTTTTTCGACGAGATTTATGGAGCATCCGCCAAAACCGCCGCCCATCATGCGGGAGCCAAGAACCGTTTTTTCGTTTTTCACGGCATTTACGAGAAAGTCGATTTCGTCGCAGCTCACTTCATATTCGCTTGAAAGGCCTTTGTGTGTTTCAGACATCAATGCGCCGAGTTTTTTAAAATCGGAAGCTTCCAGGGCATTGGCCGCATCGGGCACGCGCCGGATTTCCTTTACTA
>CAZSDN010000014.1:12012-27124 GCA_964605595.1 uncultured Flavobacterium sp.
CTTTACTACAAAATGGCAGCGCCTGAAAATGGTTTCGCCCAGGATTTCTCTTAACTGAAGCACTTGTTCTTCATTACAGTCGCGAAATGTTTTGATATCGGGAAAATGTGCTTTGAGTATTTCAAGCCCTTTTTCAACTTCCTGGCGGCGAACGTTGTAACCAGACGTCAGGTGTGTGTGCTTGACATTGCTGTCTAATAAAAGTAGCGAATATTTTCCTAAATCGGCATTGTAGTATTCATAGTCCAATGTGCCGCAATCGAGTTTGATGACTTTGTTTTTCTTTCCGAAAACGCTGGCAAACTGATCCATGATCCCGCAGTTTACGCCAACAAAAGTGTGTTCGGATTTTTGCCCGATCAAAGCGATTTCTTCTTTTGATAAATCTAAGCTGAACATTTTGCTCATGATAAACCCGATTCCGCATTCAAGCGCCGCAGATGATGAAAGTCCCGCGCCCATCGGAATCGTACTGCTGAAACTCAGATTGAAACCTTTAATGGGATGTTGTTTTTCTTTTAACTGAAACAAAACGCCTAAAATATAATTCACCCACATTTTCTCAGTCGGTTTGATCTCGTCGGTAAGGCTGAAGCTAAAAGTTTCATTTAAATCGATGGCGTGGATTGAGCATTTTTCAGTCCCGCTTTCAGAAACCGCAAAGCAGATGTATTTGTTTATGGCCGCCGGAAGTACAAAACCATCATTGTAATCAACGTGTTCGCCAATGATATTTATCCTTCCGGGAGAAAGGAAAATACGTGCCGGTTTTTGGTTGAAAGTTTTCTCGAAATTTTCCGTTGTATTACGAATTAATTTTTTTTTCATTCTGTTTTGTAATTTTCTAAGTCGTAATAATCAAATGCAGGCAACGCTTCATTATCGTTTTCAGAATCGAAGAACGTGGCATTGTCCCAGTGCGAGCCTTCTCCCCACAATGTTTTGCATGATGAGGTTACCCAGGCCGGTTCCCAGTAAACAACGCCTCTTCCTCCGCTTTTCAAAGTGATTTTTGTGAGGTCGACCATGTATTTTCTTTGTCCTTCGGGCGTAGCCGGATATCCTTCGATCAATGCTTTTTCGTCCAATATGTTATTGGCATTGTCAATGTTTTTTAATGTGTAAGGATAGGAAGTTTCCACAATCATCAATTCCTTTTTATACGTTGTTACCAAAGAATCGATTGCTTTTGGCAAACCGTCAAATTTTATTTTTGACCATAACGGATAATATGAAATCCCGATCCAGTCATAATCGGTAAGCTGGTTTTGGGTGGCTTCGGCAAACCATTTCAGCGCATTTTCGGGCTGGGCGATATGGAGCATTATTTCAATCTTTTTGTTTAGTTTTTTAGATGCATCGCGAACGGCGCTAATTCCTTTATTCAATAAAAAACCGTTTCTTTTCCAATCGATATTTGATTTTGGCTTGCCTTCGGGCTGAAGGATTTCGCTGTTGGTTTCATTTCCAACCTGAACCATTTCGGGAAGCAGGCCTTCCTTTTCTAATTTGATAAGTGTCGAATACGTATAATTATAAATACTGTCGCCCAGGATTTTCAAATCGGTAATATTTGCCCAGGCTTCAGGGATATTTTGCCTGCCGGGATCGGCCCATGTATCAGAATAATGAAAGTCTAGAAGCACTTCCATGTTTTTTTGTTTGGCTCTTTTAATAGACTTTTTCACATCGTTCAAATCAGAATAGGGAGTTGCGATGGGCGAATGCCACAAACGCACGCGAATCAGGTTCGTTCCCTTTTGGGCGAAGAATTTATACGGATCTACCTTTTGGCCTTTATCTTTGAAAAAAGCACCGCAATCCTCAATTTCATTTACATAAGAAAGATCGGCGCCAAGATAGATTTTCTTTTCCGGAGTGCATCCGGTGAGCGAAAGAACTCCGGCGATCAAAATTGTATTAAAAAAAATTCTCATAATTATTGTTTGCTGAATGCGCTCATTACAGGAAGCGCGTTAAAATCAAAATCATACAAAGCCTGGTTTTCGAAAGCAGAACCGTTTGGTGCCTGTGGCCCGCGAAAAGCAACCCATTCACCGCCCCAATAAGCGAATCCCGCACCATATTCAGAAGTTTGTACGATTGTTTTTATTGTTGTAAGGAAATTTTTCTGGCCTTCGGGCGTTGCCGGAATTCCGTTAATTAGCTGATCGCTTTGCCCAACAATGTTGTTTGTATAATCATTCCATTCCAGTGTAAAAGGATAAGCAGTTTCTGCGATAAGGACTTCTTTGTTGAACTGCGCTCCTAATGCGTTTATCGTATTTTTTACGGTTGTAAGGTTTTTTCCGTGCCAAACCGGATAGTATGACAAACCTATATAATCGTAATCTACGGTTTTCACTTTGTTGAAGAACCATTCGGAGCCATTCATTCCGGCAAAATGGATCATGATTTTTGTATCCGGCGATTCCGATCGGATCATGGTGCTTGCTGCCGAAAGCAATTGGATAAACTGTGATTCATTTTGGGTTAATCTTCCCTGCGGCCAAAGAAATCCGTCATTGGTTTCGTTTCCGATCTGGAAGATGTCCGGATTGATTTCGGTTAGAATACTTTTGGTATAAGCTGAAACTGCAGTTTTTAAATCGTTAAAAGATGCTGATTGCCATTCTGCTGGAATTGTTTGAGTTCCGGGATCGGCCCAGGTGTCAGAATAATGCACTGTCAGCCAGATTTTCAGGCCCAATTGCCTGGCGCGGTTTGCGAGCGTTTTTACTTCCGCCATTGCCGAATGTGTTCCGGCCGGGTTTTTCCATAATCGTAGCCTTATGGTATTGACACCCGATTTTTTGAGTGTTACGAGCATATCTTCGGCCTGGCCGTTGTTGTAGAAGATAGTTCCTTCACTTTCGATTTCGGGCAAAAAGGAAACGTCGGCGGCACGGATGAAACTATCTTCAACAGGTTTTGTTTTTGAATCGTCGCCTGAACATGAAAGTGCCATTGCAAAAACCAGTGCGATTCCCAAGAGTGATAAATATTTTTTCATAATATATAAGTTAAAAAGATTCAAAATGATAAATGGTTTTATGAAGATATGCCTCTCCTTTTTTTAAAACCGCACTCGGAAAATGAGCATGGTTTGGCGCGTCGGGGAAATTTTGCGTTTCAAAGCAAATTCCGCTTAACCGATGGTAACCGGCATTTTCCTTTCCTTTGATCTGGTTGAAGCAATTTCCGCCAACATAAATATGTACGCCCGGCTGGTCTGTAAATATATTCATCCTGAGCTGGTTTTTGGTGCTGGAAAGCGATGCCGTAATAGGAGTTTGTTTGTCGATTATAAAAGTCGTGTCTATTTTTTCAGGACAATTTTTAGGAATGGTGAAATCGAACGGGCAATTGGAAAGATTCAGGAACCTTCCGGTCGGAATGTTTTCTTCGGTTGTTTCAAGGATGCGTTTTGAATTTATGAAAAGCTGCTGGTCGCAAATGTCGGCATCATGCCCGTTGAGGTTAAAATAACTATGATGCGTGAGGTTGATTATAGTATCTTTATCGGTTGTTGCTTTGTATTCGACAATTAGCTCATTTTTTTCGGAAAGCGTATATATTATTTCGACATCGAGTTTTCCGGGAAAGTTTTCTTCATTTTCTGGGCTTGAGTAGGCCAGGGTTATGGAAGGGTTTTTATAAAAATCGACACGGCGAACTTTCCATACAACCTGGCTAAAGCCGGTATTTCCTCCGTGGAGCGAGTTTTCCCCATTGTTTTTATTTAACTGGAATTTTTCCCCGTTCAGTTCGAAATTCCCGTTGGCAATACGGCCGGCATACCTTCCGACGATTGCTCCAAGGTAAGGCGCGCTTTCTAATCCGTACGATTCAATATATTTTTCAAGAGTATCAAATCCGAGGACAACATCGGTGGTTTTTCCGTTTTTCAATTTCATTTTTAGCGACATAACGGTTGCGCCATAATTCATTATTTGCAATTCCATCCCGTTTTGGTTCTTTAAAGTATAAGAGTGCACAGCTTCGCCATAAGGCGTAAAACCGAGCAATATCTCATTATAATTCTCTGTTAAATAGGATATGTGTTTTATTTCCATTGCTTTTTTATGAAAAATGAAATTCAAAAATAAAACTATTTTGTTTTTTCTCATACCAGTACCTACCGGTTTTTGTATCTTGCGGCAAATTTTTATGTTATGAGATTAATTTCAATCCAAAATAATCTGGGAATTCCGAAATACCGGCAAATCATCGCGTCACTTGAGAAAGCGATTGAAGACGGAAAATTGAAAAGAGATGAAAAATTACCATCCATAAATAAAGTCTGCCTTGAGTTTTCGTTGTCCCGCGATACGGTTTTGCTTGCCTATGAGGAATTGAAAAAGCGCGGGATCATCTATGCGATTTTAGGAAAAGGTTATTATGTTAAAAGTACGGAAGTATCCATTAAACACCGGATTTTCCTGTTGTTTGACGAGCTTAATATTTTTAAGGAAGACCTTTATAATTCGTTTTTGGAAGCGATAGGAAAGAATGTCCAGGTTGATATTTTCTTTCATCATTTCAATATACAGGTTTTTAAAAAGCTTATCAATGACAGCAACGGGAATTATACGAAATACATAATCATGCCCACAAATCTTGAAGAAGCGGCTTCGATAATAAAAACCCTACCGGTTAATGAAGTCTTTATACTTGACCAGACAAACCCGGATTTGAAATCCTATCCGGCGGTATATCAAAATTTTGTCAAAGACATTTATGACGCGTTGTTTAAAGGTAAAATCCTTATTGACGCCTATGAAAAAATGGTGCTGATTTTTCCGGGATTCCGCGAACCTTTGGGAATGCGAAACGGATTTGAAAATTTCTGCAATGATTTTGGGCTGGAATATGAAATTATTGCCGAATTCGGGCAACGCGAAATAGTGCAAGGCGAAGTTTATGTAATTCCGAGCGACCGTGACCTGGTGAGTGTAATCGAAAAATCGAAACGGCAACATTTACAGCTTGGGCGTGATTTTGGGATTATTTCGTATAATGAAACACCATTGAAAAAAGTGGTCGAGAATGGCATCACAACTATTTCAACAGATTTTCGTGGAATGGGAAGGACAATGGCCGAAATGATCCTTAAAGGAGCGAAGGCACAGATTGAAAATGAAAGCGCATTAATTGTACGAAAATCACTATAAGCAGGATTTTATAAAAATTACAAACGATTTAAAATCAATGGATTATTGGGAAAACATTACCTTTTTCTAAAAACAATTTAACATCACAGCGACGTAACTTTATATAATAAAAATGATGTTGAACTAAAACTAAAGGAAATGAAAAACCTGTTTATAATCTTAATGTTTTTGGGAATCGTCACAATGGCGCACGCCCAACGAAATGAAGAAAACAAAAATACTTCTATGAACCCGGCAACTGCCACTTTAGATGGTAACAAAGAAGCCGTTCCGCTGAGTAAACTTCCAAAAGATGCGGTCAATTACATTAAAGAAAATTATCCGGTAACTAAAATACGTGAAATCTCAAAAATAAAAAACAGCGGAAACAATGTAATGTATGAAGTTAAGGTAAATATTGAAGGGAAAATAGCTGTAGTGCAATTTGATAAAAAAGGTGAACTGATTAATGAACTCACGAAATGATATTGCTTTTAATGTTCTGAAGGCCATGTGTGAACATGGCCTTTTTTATTTCTTTAAGTGAAGAAATCATATCATACCACAGGGAAATAACAGCACTTGACAGGGTATAAATACACTTTTATCGAAAAAGTGGCTGTAAAATATAAAATGTGCAAAACGGTTTGTTATTTAGCGGCCGAATTAATGTAAAACGGTAAACTTAAAGTGGAGTTTTGGGGCGTTTTCGGATTGATTAAAATTTAAATAGATGATTAAAAAACTGCTACTTTTATTATGTTCGACATTCTGTTATGGACAAAATTTTTATGGTTCTGTGGGAAGTGATCTGACATCGTTAAATGCTAAACTTGGATTTGTATATCAATATAGTACTGAAATAACAATAGGCAATGAATTCAATCCCGGGTTGGAATTCAACAGGATGTATGTGGGAGCCGGCGCCCAGTTTTGGTTTGATACTGAAGTGTTTTGTTTAATTCCAACAATTGAACCTTCACTAATCACACGTTATGGAAGTTGGGGTACGAATGAGCATATTAGCGGTTATGGTAAAAGCACACATCCTACCCTGGGCCTTACATTAGCAATGAGATATGAAATATCTCCTACATTGAGTGTAGAATACAGCCCTTTATTTTTAATGCGTCCCGATATAAAATCTAAATACCCACAAGAGTTGTGGAATAGTATGACGGTAGGCCAAATGCCAATTACGTTTACCAATTTCGTAACCTTAGTTTACGTGTTTCATAGTATGTAATAAAAGCATAAAGATTAAATCCGCTCGATTATAGTGACCTGGTTTTCAAAAAGATGCATTTCACGGATGATATGTGTTCTTTCATCGAAAAAAGGATTGAAGTTAAATCTGTAATTGTTTTTTAAGTTAATTTCGTGTTAATAAAGCGTCGTCCTTTCCCCTTTGGTTCGATTGCTTCCGGAAATAAATGATAGTTGCTTTCCCCAAAGTAAGATTTGTATTCCGGCAACATACGTTAGTATTTTATAGTAGAAATGACCCGTCAGTTTATAAAAATAATTTATAGGCCGCGCATTTCAAGTGTCCGCTTCATTGGTTTCCCTTTGAAAGAGTTTCGTGTCCATAAATACTATCGCATGTTGGATTTTATAACAATAATTAAAAATTAAACTATTATGATAAAAACAATACTTCTGTTTTGCTCTGCTTTGACTTTCGGGCAAGGCCTGTATGTATCTACAGGAACAGATTTGAATTTTTTCAATGCCAAGTTCGGAATGGTCTCCAATCAGGGCATAGAAGTAACGTTAGGCTATGAGCCAAATACGCAATTGGAGTTCAACAGGATGTATATGGGCGCGGGATATCAGTTTTGGCTGAACAGCGATGTGCTTTCTTTTGTGCCGAGTGTAGAGCCTTCGCTTATCAACCGCTCAGGAGGATGGGGAACTGTGGAAGATCTTAGCGATGATGGCAATAGCAGTCATTTAAGCCTTGGGCTGAATCTCGCAATGCGATATGAAATATCTCCTGCACTAAGTGTAGAATACAGCCCGAATTTTTTAGTGCGTACCGATGTTAAGGCAAAATATCCCGAAGATATGTGGAATAGCATGGCAACTTTAACAATAGGGCAAACTCCCGTATCTCTGACCAATTTTGTAACTGTAGTTTATAAATTCTATAGATTGTAATAGATTGCTTACTCTTTTTTATTGTAAGAAAAAAAGTAGATAAAAGAGTGCCTTCAGTAAATAAAAACGGACAGCCGCAACTGTCCGTTTTTTTTATTTTGCTACGTTTCCATCCTTATCCAGCAACGTAATCTTTCCATTGGCAAATTTCGCTACATCATCATATTGGGTTTTTTTATCGCCCACAATAACATAAATTAATTGGTTTTCAGGTATGTATTTCGCAATCGTATTTTTAAAATCGGTTAACGTCATTGCCATAAGCTCGCTTTGTTCTTCTTCAATGTATTTTTTCGATTTATTAAACTTGCTTATTTCCTGTAGCATTCTGAGTTTAGATCGCTGGCTTTCATAAACTAATGTGTTGTTTTTCAGTATTTTGTTTTTTGAAGTTTCAACATCAGCCTGATTGAAAGCCGTTCCGTAATCTTTTATCATTTCACGGATGATTTCCAATGAAGATAAAGTTGCGTTGGCACGCACACTCGTCGTAATAATAAAAGGAGCAATATCTTTTAATCGTTGGATATTTGAATAAGCGCCATACGTATAACCTTTTTCAATCCGTAAAGTCTGGAACAGTTGACCGCTGCTGCCGCTTCCCAGTTTGTCATTGGCAAAACTCAGCTTGCTGCTGTCAGGGTTATCTCCCGAAAGCGCGAGTTTGCCTATGTATAATACCGATTGTTTGGCATCGGGCACATCTATAAAATACACATTCCCGGCAATGTTATCCTGGCGCGGGCTGTACGTTGGCATGGCAACAGTTTTTTTCGTCCAAGAGTTTTCAAAGGATGACAAAGAACTTTCAACAGTTTTACGATCCATTGCACCAACAATATGGAACGATGCTTGAGTCGGAGAGATATTTTTCGCATAGTAATCTTTTAAATCCTTCAGTTCGATTTTAGCCGCCGATTCAAGAGAACCGCGTTGCGGCAAGCCTAAAATATGGTTTGTCCCGTAAACCAGTTTCGTGAAATTAAGGCTGGCTAACGCCGATGGGCTCGCTTCCTGTCCTTTCAGATTGGTTTCAAGTGATTTTTTTAAACGAAGATATTCCGTTTCATCCCAACGCGGCTGCAATAAAATTTCCTTTACAAGTTCCAGTGTCGGGCTAAAGTTCCGGGCAAGGCAGCTGGCTTCAATTCCAATATTTTCGGCAGTACTGTAAACCGAAATATTTGCACCCAATAAATCTATTGCTTCTTCAAGCTGGGCGGGAGTTTTTTGTGCCGTTCCCTGCATCATTACCTGTGCCATCAAGGCAGCGACGCCGGATTTATCCATGGGATCCAGGTAATGCCCTCCGGGAATGCTTATATTGAAAGTTACAAGTGGAATTTCCCTGTTTTCAATTCCGTATATTTTCATGCCATTGCCGAGTTTTGCATCCCACACTTCCGGCATTTTAAAAAGAGGTGCTTCAGAAAACGGCGGTTCCGACCTGTCATGTTTGGTAATTGTCTTTTCAAAAACCGCTTCTGCTCCTTGTCCAACTTCTTCATGCTGCGCACCTGATTCGACCTTTTCCTGCCAGACTTCGGCAACTTCAGCATTGTTTACGATGAGTTCTTTTTGCCCTTTCGGAATAACGCTGGTCATCACGAAATGTTTGCCTTTTATGTATTTGTTATAAACACGCATTACATCTTCACGGGTTACGGCCTGGGTAAATTCTGCTCTTTTTATAACATATCCGGGATCACCGATAAACTCGTTATCCTGGCCCATTTGAAGTGCTTTATTCAAAACAGTTTCTATTCCTGAATAAAGGTCGGTTTCTATTTTAGCGCGTATCCGTTGTATTTCTATATCCGAAAAGCCTTCAGTTTCAAACCGCTTAAGACCTTCGTCAATCGAATTCTTTACTTCCTGCAGGCTGGTGTTCGCATTTGCCCTCACACGGAAAATAAATTCTCCGGCAAGTTCGTTTCCTGATTGATAAGCGCCAACGCCCGGTGCCTGTTTTTTCTCCTCAACAATTACTTTATAGAGCGGAGAATTGCGGTTGCCGGATAATAATTGTCCCAAAACTTCCAAAGCATAAGAATCGGGATGGTAACTTTCTACCGATGGAAAAACCATACGCAGTTCGGGCAGTTTTGCAAAATTATCTTCAAAATAAAGGGATTTTGTATGTGAAAGCGTCACCGGTTTTGGTCCGATTGGCTTTACTTCAGGCCCTTTTCGGATTTCTCCAAACCAACGCTCTACTTTCTTTTTGGTTTCGGCAATATTAATGTCGCCGGCAATTACAAGCGTGGCATTCGCTGCGCCATAATACTCATCATAAAATTCTTTAACATCGTCGAGCGTTGCCGCCTGTAAATCGGGCAGAGAACCAATAACCGTCCAGCTATAAGGATGGTCGGAAGGATAAAGGTTTTTGCGGATAATTTCGTCGGTAAACCCATAAGGGCTGTTGTCAACACGTTCCCTTTTTTCGTTTTTCACTACCTGGATCTCACGTGCCAAAGCTTCGGCGGTAACGGTTTTTATCATATACCCCAAGCGGTCTGAGTCGATCCATAGGATTTTGTCAAAAGCATCCTTTGGCACTACTTCATGATATTCTGTACCGTCTGACCAGGTGCCGCCATTGCGTTGTCCGCCCCATTCCGGGATCAGTTTCCGGTTGGCGCCCACGGGGGCATTTTCAGAATCATTGAACGCCATATGTTCAAAGAAATGGGCAAAACCGGTTTTTCCGGGTTTCTCGCGGTTCGAACCCACGTGCATTACCGTTGCGACGGCTACAATCGGATCTGAATGGTCTTCGTGGAGGATAACTTCAAGTCCGTTATCAAGTGTGAATTTTTCGTAAGGAATTGAAAATGTGGTTGGTTTTTTACCAGAAATTTCTTTTGTTGATTTGCATGAAACTGCTGCAACGAATACTAAAGCAAGTGCTGAAGCTGAAAAGTAAGCGGATTTTGACATGTCGATTGGTTTGATGGTGGTTGCAAATGAGTCACTTACTTTCATAAAAAGTAACAGTTGGCTTGGGAATTTAACAAAACAGTACTTAAAAGTATAAAAGAAATTGTCTACTCGGTGATTTACCTCCCATACTTATTCATGATATGCGCGCTAACCGGACCCAGGTTTTTTCCGGTTAACGGATGCTTGCCATCGGCATTGAAAAACTCCACACCATTATTTTTACAATACCATATCGTAATTTTTCCTTCGCTCATAAATGCGCTGTCTTTCTTCGGGTGAATTTTTCGGAACTTCAATAAAGCAGTATCTAATGCGATCACCTGTGTTGTGAATTCGGGATTGTAATCTGAACAGTCAACAACTTCATAGTGGTCGTTTTGCCATTGCATGCATTGTTTTTTATCAGAAACTAAATTCCATGTGAAAAGGCATCCGGTTAATAACAATAAAAATAATCCGGAATAGAATAATTGAGTTTTAAATCTATTTGTGAAGTTGATTTTAGCATGAGCCTGTTGTATCTTATTTTCACTATCAATAGGGGTCAACGAATCAAAATTGGTAATGCTATTATTTTCAGGTGCAGTTTCCTTTACTTTAGGTAAATCGTCAATTGCGGGCAGTTTCTTTAAAAACTTTCTGTAAGGTCTTTCTTTATGTTGAAGTAAAACGGCAGTCATATCTGCACTAGAAATGTTTTCCAATTCTGTCCCTTTCAAAAGAAATGTCTGTATGGGCTTAAACTTATCCGTTTGCTGTTTAAGTTTTATCTCAATCGAATGACTGTAATCGAAGCCAAAAAAATTTCTGAAGGTGATCAAATCATCCTCACTGGGATTTTCCTGATAAATAATCAAACATAATTTTCTAAGGTTGGCAGGTGTCGGTGAAATTAAAAACGCACTAAAAACGCCACCTTTAATTTTTTCATAATGCGCTTTCAAAGCCAGTTTATAAAGTAAAAAAGAATCTTTCATTTTTAAATTTTTCGGAACTAAACGGAATTGATTGGAATTTTCAGAATTCCCGGAATTCGGTATAAAAATCCATCTAAACCCGTCATTTCTTTGCCTCAGGATTTGTTACCGCGCTGACTTGCAAACAACGCAAATGTACAAAACAGATTCTAAAAACAGTGTTGCTGAACAGTTTAGCATAACGATCCGGGAAGTATGGTTTTACTTTTCTGTTCCGGCACACTGCACTTCCCAAAAAAACAGCGGAAACTCCGCGTAACGGTATCGCATAAACAATCCCGACAAGAATAGGGACAGCCATACCTGTGTTTAATCCTTAAATTTTTTAAAAATGAAAAAAGTAGTTATATTTTCAGTATTGGCTTTAAGCCTATGTATGGTTTCTTGCACGCAGGACGGTTTGGGAACAGAAACAGAAATCCAGTCGCCTCAGGCACACGATACCGGTGGACAGACAGGGCATACGCCAACACCACCTCCGCCTCCGCCTCCGCCCAGTTGCATAGTATGTCCGTAATATATTAATATTCGGATTTTTTAGTACTTTCGGGGAATATACTTTACTTATGAAGTGGTATTCCCCGATTTTTTTGTTTATGGTTTTGTGTATGTCCTGTGGCAAAAAAAAGGCCGATGCAATGGGCAAAGATCCCGTTATTGACAGCTTGGTTAAACATGCATATCAGGCATCATCTGTTGAAGAAAAAGCTAAAGCCCTTGAAAAGGCGATACGTATTGCACAAAACGGAAATAATAAAGAACATATCGCGTATGCGGTTGGAATAAAATTCAATCTTCTCAAAGGTCATTATCCTGATAGTATTCCGGCCTATCTCAAAACACTTAAGCAAACTACAATAGCGGCGAAAAAACCGAAGACTAACGCTTTTTACTTTACCAGTATGGCAGATGTAAGTTTTAGTAAAGGCGCTTATGATGAAGCCATTGAAAATTATACAAAAGCGATAGCAATCCAAAAACGGCTCAAAGATAGCATTGCTGTTGCATATAATCTGTTTAAAGCGGCGACTGTACAACTGGTGTATAATGATTATTATGGAAGTGAATCTAATGCAACTGAAGCATTGAGTTATCTTGAGAAGCAAAAAACAACCGATTATTACCTTCGTGAAGTGTATAATATTTTAGGGATTTCCTATACAGGGCTTCGGGATTATCCGTCGGCGGAAGAGAATTATTCGGAAGCGTTGAAACTTTCAACCGACTCACTTTCTTCAGCAATCCTTAAAAATAACATTGCTTATGTTCATATTTTGAATAGTGAATTACAAACAGCTGTTCAAATATTGTCTGAACTTTCAGAGTCTGATGTTGTCATAAATGAGCCTTCCACAAAGGCAAGGGTTTTAGACAATCTCGGAATTGCGTTGTTCAGGATCGATTCGGCTAACGGATTGGAGCAATTAAACGAAGCCATGCTCATTCGCGAAAAGCATGATACAGGATCGCTTGCGTCAAGTTATCTTCATTTGTCAGAATATTATAAATCTAAGAATCCCACGTTGGCGCTTCAGTTTGCTAACAAAGCATATTACGCGGCAAAGCTTGCAAATTCGGCAGATGACCAAATTGAAATTCTCGACATGCTCAGTAATCTTAGTAATGGAAACTCTGCAATTCAATACAGCCGGAAACGGATTTCAATGTCTGATAGTATTGTAAAGCTTCGGCAGGTGAAAGAAAATAAATTCGCAAAGCTCAAATACGATACATCGGTTACCGAAGCCAGGAATGTAAAGCTCGAAAAGGATAATGAAATCCAAGGTTTGCTAATCCAGAAGAGAACGATTCTGTTTACAATTGCATTGGTTTTAATCCTGATCATTACGTTTTTCTGGAGGCGCATCAATAAGATGAAACACCAACGCGAAAAACTAGAGGAAAGTTATAAAACCGAAACCCGCATTGCTAAAAAGATTCACGACGAACTGGCAAATGATGTTTATTTCACGCTATCATTTGCCGGAAAACAGGATTTATCAGTTCCCGAAAATAAGGAAACACTGCTGAACAATCTCGATAATATTTATTCGCGAACCCGGGATATATCCAAAGAAAACAGCAGTATTGATACCGGCGCAGGATTTCCGGTTCAGTTAAAAGACATGATTTCGGGTTATCAAAGCCCTGATGTTGGATTATTTGTGTCCGGGCTTGAAATTCAGTGGAATCAAATCGCAGCAAGCAAAAAAATCGAAACCTACCGCATTGTCCAGGAATTGCTTACCAATATGAAAAAACACAGCAATTGCCACAGGGCGGTTCTTTCTTTCAGTTTGCAAAACAATATTTTGGAAGTAAAATACAGTGATGACGGGCAAAACGACTTCAATAACAAAAAAAACCATAGCGGCGGATTGCAGAATGTGGAAAACCGTATTCGCGCAATGAACGGAACAATTACTTTTGAAAAAGAATCCGGTAAAGGATTCAAAGTACGTTTTACCTTACCAATAAAATAAGTATGTTCAAAAAGATTTTAATTGCCGAAGACATTGACACGCTAACCTTAGACGAAACCATCCTGAAAAGTTTCCCTGATGCAGAAATTACATACGCACGCTATTGTGACGATGCCTTGCTCAAGGCAAAAAAGGCGTTGCTGGAAGAAAATCCTTTCGATCTTTTAATAACCGACCTTTCTTTTATTCGTGACCATCGTGAAGTTGCACTTTCCGGTGGCGAAGATTTAATCGAAGCAGTTCGCAAAATTCAACCGAAACTTAAAATCATTGCCTATTCTATTGAAGACCGCGTTTACAAAATCCGGTCGCTTTTCGATAACCTTGATGTTGATGGATATGTCTGGAAAGGGCGAGAAAGTGCAACCGACATGCAAAGTGCTCTTGCGCTGATTGCCGAAGGGAAAAAGTTCATTTCCGCACGATTTTCAAATTTACTTCAAACATCAACTATCATAGAAATTTCCGACTATGATAAAAAAATAATCTCCATGCTTGCTAACGGCCTCGGGCAAACCGAAATTGGCGAACAACTCAGTCGCGAAGGAATGCCGGGAAGCAAAAGCAATATAGAAAAGCGCATCAACCACCTGAAGATTTCGCTGAAGGCTAACAATGCGGTGCACCTCATAAGCATTGCAAAAGATCTCGGAATTATATCCTAAAGAAAATAAATTTTATACGATTACGGAAAACCGTAAACAACTGATTGACAAAGTTTTTAAGTTTGGTGAATCATTCGAAGTTCCGGAGTTCGATCGGGATACGAATTTACCTGCCATGCATTGCTCTTTGAGCTTTTTTCCGCCTTTAACCAATAAAACCAAACAAACATGAAATTAAAAGCTGCAATCCGCATGGGGTTGTTTGCGCTTTGCATGGTCATTGGCATGAGCTGTAAAGACGTACCCCAAACCCAAATGGTAACTTCAGGCGTTACAATCGCACCAACTGAAGTTATTTCGCCACCTGTTGAACAAGCTTCTACGCCGGATGATAAAACTGGTTCAGAAGTCTATATCTGCAAGAGCAAAGGAGCAAAACGCTACCACTACAAAGAATCCTGCCACGGACTGAAACGCTGCAAACAGAAAATCGAGAAAGTATCTGTTAAGGAAGCGGAAGGTTTTGGGTTGACACCTTGCGGGCATGAGAAATAACTGCGGGTATGGGATTCAGATTTTATAAACGTGTCAACCTTGGTAAAGGTTTAGGGCTTAATATCAGTAAGTCTGGTATTACGCCAAGTATTCGAACTAAACGGGGTTCGATCAGTACAAAAGGATTTTCAGTTCGTACCGGTGTTCCGGGTTTGGGATATAGAAGTTCGTTTGGTAGGAGTGGATGTCTTATTGTACTTACAGTTTTAATGATAATAATTTTAAAGAAATAA
>CAZSDN010000014.1:27134-35730 GCA_964605595.1 uncultured Flavobacterium sp.
CCCAATTTAAATAGATAAATTATGAGCAACATTACTCCGTTTCAGGGTGAAACACCTGAGAATTTTGATACAAGATGTCTTTGTGTACTTGTATTAGATACTTCAATCTCTATGAAAGGCGATCCGATTGATGAGTTAAATAAAGGACTCTCTGGTTTTGGCGATTTTCTAAAGGCTAAAAATTCAACAAGATTTTCCGTTGAAGTTTCTATAATTACTTTTAATTCAACAACTGAATGTGTCCAAGAGCCTTCTTTAGTTGACAGTATGGATGATACTGATAAACTGCCTTTAAAAGTTGCTGGTTCAACAAAGTTGGTGGAAGGTGTAAGAACAGCAATCAAGAAAGTTGAAGAAAGAAAACAATGGTACAGAAATAATGGGATTGGCTTTTTTCGACCTTGGATTGTATTAATGACAGATGGTTACCCAGATCAAGATCAAGATATTAATGGGTTAGCCGATGAAATTAAAATTGGTCATAATGGAAAACATTTTGCCTTTTTACCAATGGGTGTGCAGGGTGCAGACCCAAGCTTTTTGAAGAAAATCTCAACCCCTGAATTTCCCCCATTACCTATAGATTGGCAAAAATTTAATGAAGTGTTTAAATGGCTGAGCAATAGCTTGGATAAAGTAAGTCAATCAACCGAAGGAGAAAGTGTAAAATTTGATTCTATACAGAGTTTTACAAGAACCAGTTGGGGAGGCGGAGATTTTACTCAAACACAAATTTGATATATGTATAATAGCTGGGTAATTGCAAAAGGTAGTTCAATTGGAGGAAGACATATTGAGGATAATTTACCTTGTCAAGATTCAAACGCTTTGTTTTATAATTTAGAACTGGATTATGGAATCGCAATTGTTTCTGATGGAGCCGGCTCGGCCAGTCAATCGCATATAGGCTCCCAGTATATTGTTGATAAAGGCATTTCCTTACTAAATGAGAAATTTTCCGAGATTTCTTTTAAATACCTAATTCAGAAAGATCAAATAGAAATTGACAATTTCTTTATTGAATTTTACATCTCACTTTACAAGAGTTTTGAAAAATATTCTCTTGAAAATGATTTCTCTATTAAAACTTTAGCAGCGACATCTGTTGTGGTAGTATTTAGTAAGTCTGGACTTATCTGTAGCCATATCGGAGATGGTAGAGCCGGTTATCAAGATTCGGAAAATAATTGGCATTCAGTTTTAGAACCTTTTAGAGGAGAAGAAGCAAATCAAACAATTTTTTTAACTTCAGATATTTGGGAAAAACCCAATGAATTCATTAGAACAACAAAAATCAACAATTGTATTCAGTCATTTACATTAATGTCGGACGGGTGTGAGTCTGCAACGTTTGAGTTGAATCGTTTTAATGATAAAACCCAATGTTACGAGAGACTAAATAATCCGTATCCGAAGTTTTTTGATCCCAATGTAAAAACCCTGAGAGAGCTTGCAATATGCGGAAAATCGTCAGAGGAAATTGATGAATTATGGTTGAAGTTTCTACATGATGGGAATTTTAAATTCGCATCTGAAATTGATGATAAGACTTTAATTCTAGGAACTTTAATAAAAACATAGATTCATGCAAAGGATTTTTACATTATCAAATGGGATAACTATAAAAGTTGCCGACATTCCACTTGGCGAAGGAGGTGAAGGTGCTGTTTACGAAATTTTAAGTCCTGCAAATTATCGAAATTTTGTTGCTAAAATTCTGTATCCTGACAAAAGAACGAACGAGAGAAGGTATAAGGTTAGATATATGGTAGATAATCCACCTTTAAACATTCAAGATGTTAATGGACACAATTTTCTTATATGGCCACAACAAATGTTATTAGAAGAAAAAGATTTTGTTGGTTTTTTAATGCCAAAAGCAGAAGGAGTGGATTTAGAAGAGTTGTGCAGAGTTAAGCTAAAACCTGAACTGAGTACAGAGTGGCAGAAGTTTGACAGAGACAACCCAGATTCAATGTTACTTCGTCTAATACTGTGTAGTAATATTGCTAAGGCAGTCAACGCTCTCCATTCGACAGGTCATTATGTGATCGGTGATTTAAAGCCAGAGAATATTAGGGTTAAAGCAAATGGTTTAGTTTCAATTCTTGATTTGGATTCTTGTCAAATATCAGATGGTGATCAGATTCGGTTTCAATCGAAAATGAATACGCCAAAATATAATCCGCCAGATAAAATAGTTGAGCATAAAAAACTTTCTTGGGATTTGTTTATACTTGGAATCATTTTTTACGAAATTCTTTGTGGAATCCATCCATTTATCGGAACTACTATGGCACCTTACGAGGGTTTTAACACTCCTGAACAAAAGATACAGGCTGGATTGTTCCCTTTTGGAACTAAATCAAGTTATTTCAAAGTAGTCGCACTACCACATTTTAATTTCAAAAAACTTCCTACTTTAGTTCAAGAACTATTTCTACGCTGTTTTGATCAAGGAATATTGAGCCCTTTGATAAGGCCACTCACGGATGAGTGGCTTAATAACTTGACTGCAAAACCCCAAATAATTTATTTTAAATCTAATAAGGAAGTAATTATTTCAGGATTAGAAGTCAAACTTAGATGGAAAGTTGAAGGAGCGGAAAAAATAGAAATAAATCAAGAAATTGGTTTCGTTGAGGATATTGGAACAATTGAAGTTAAGCCAAATGAGAATCCTATTTTTAAATTAAGAGCTTGGAATCTTTTTGGAACGGTGGAATCAGAAATCAAGTTAAGTATTTTTCCCACACCAATTATTAAATCTCTTTATATTCCTACGCCGATATTCATTCATCAAACATCTATATCAAATTTCAAAATTAATACGCCAAAAGTGGAATTAGGGATAGATTTAAACCAGCAGATCTTTACTAAAACTCCAATTTATTTTGAAAAATTAAATATTAATTCAAGAGACTTTTTTATTTCAAAGAGGATTACAACAAATTCTATTTCGGAAGTCTTTAAATTCATTCATGATAAAATCATTAAAAAATTAAAAAGTAGATTTTCAAGATATGAGTAAACTATCTAATTTTCTTATAAAATGTTCGGGAGCAGACAAAGGAATACTTGAGGAATGTACAATCAAAGAGGAAAATAAATTTATTGGTATTGGAAGTACATTAATATTAACCGCGGTACTAGCATCTTTATCTGGAGCGTACGCAATTTACTCAGCATTTGAGTCAATTATCATTTCTATAATAGTTGGAGTGTTTTGGGGTGTTGTAATTTTTAGTTTGGATAGATATATTGTAACAAGTATTGACAAAAGAGGCGTTTGGTGGAATCAGTTACTTACAGCTTTACCTAGATTATTAATAGCATTTGTTTTGGCTATAACAATATCAAAACCGTTAGAGTTAAGACTTTTTCGAGATGCAGTAAATAAATCTATGGGCGAAATTTCAGATGCAAGTATTTCGGGATGTGAAAGTGATTGGAATATTGAGCGAGATAAACTTGCTAACAGCAAAAGTCAATTTGAAAATGAAAGAAAAATAAAAACTGAAGAGATTTATAATAAAGATGGTATTTATAATGATCTTGTAAATAAACAAGCTCAATTAAAGTCAACAATCAGATTTAAACAATCTGAAATAGATAAAAATAATAAAATTGTGTCAAAAGGAACTTCTTATCCAATTGTGATTAGAGAAGATGGAGTTGCAGTAACAAAACTTAAGAGAACCAAATCTGCAATTAATGCACTAAGAGCAAATAAATCTTTAGCTGCTGATATTATCAAGAATACGTCTGATAGCAATGTTATAGAAAATGAAAAAATCACCCGTAAACAAACGTTAAGGTCACAAGTTGAAACTACTGAGAAGCAATATGAAAAACAAATTACAATCGTTCAACAGCAAATTACAGATCATGGTGGTAAGCGATATGGTTTCCTAGCAGATTGTACTTCGAGAGCAAAAAATGCAAAAGATTTACCAGCTCAATTGCAGGCTTTATCAAAACTAACGAATGAAAATGATAGTATTGCTTGGGCAAGTCTACTAATTACTTTATTGTTTGTTATTCTTGAAACAGCTCCAGTAGTTGTTAAACTATTATCTTCAAAAGGGACATATGAAGAAATTTTGGAGGCGAGAGAATACACTATTAGTATGGAGCAGAAAATAAAAATATCTAACCTTAATGATGAAATAAATACAATTTTGAAGATTAGTTCAGAAAAAAATAAGAATAAACTCGATGCTGAACTTAAAGGTAATGCAGAACTACTAAATGAAATTGCTTTAGCTCAAGCAGAAATAGCAAAGGTTGCGATTTCGAAATGGAAAGAAGATGAAATTCAAAAATTAAATACCAGCCAAAATAGTCAACATATTAATAGTATAATTGACAGCAATACAGGGTAGCGATACGAAAGCCCGTAAAAGAACCATGTCAAAGACCAGTCAATGGTAATTACGAAGTGCATGTTGTGCAATGCCTTTGTTTTCCTTCAGATTGTAAAAGTGCAGTCAAAGAAGCTCAAAAAACGTATTCAAAATCGAATGGCTGTTATTGGTGTTGTAATGAATGTCACACAAGTTAAAAGAAACGCACCTTAAAGGTGCGTTTTTATTTATTCAAAAGCCTCTCCAAATACAAGACCTTATCTTTCTTAGCCTCCAACAACCTTTCGTAAAGTTTCTCCTTCTCGGCATAAACCTCAATAAGCTTATCCAAAGGATTAAACGTACAATTATTGTGACCAAATGCGCCAAAACTTACTCCTTGACTATTAGAAAAGTCAGCCTCATTAAAACTATTAAAATAATTAATAACCCCTTCCTCACTAAAATTCTCAATTGCTTCTTTACTCACCCCTAAAGCTTCGGCAATTTCCTTAAGCCTTTTATCATCCAGTTCTTCACTGCTTTCAATGTGAGACACGGTTTGCTGGCTTACGCCAAGTGCTATGGCGAGTGCGTCCTGTTTCATTCCCTTTAATTCGCGGATACGGCTGATTTTTCTTCCAATGTGGTTTTTGATTAGTGCGTTCATGGCGGCTAATTTTAGTTTACCCAAAAATAAAAATTTAATTGACACGAGATAGTGTAAGGTGCTTTTTTATTAAAAAAGGCAGGGCGTTTACGGAAAACCGTATTCACTTAAGCTATAGTATGTTTAGCTTAGCCATTTATTACAAATATGGCAACCATTCACGAAATCCGGACAGTAACTTTGTCCAATAGCAGCAACATCCACAAGCGAATACTTTTTATCAGCGGTCACAATCCAAATGGCTACCGCTGGAAACTCACGCAAAAGGAGGCGATCGACGGGATCGAATCAGGAGAATGGAACTTTTATGTTTTGAAGGGAGATGAAAAACTAGATGTATTAATTGCTGTTGGCCCAACAGGAGAACCCTATCTGAAGACTGAAGCCGATATGCCTGGAGTATATTATCTTTTAGAGCTGCCCCAATATCAAAGTGATTCAGTACAAGATACTAAAAGAGTAAAAGTAAAAAGTGAACATTTATGAGTGCTCGCTTTTTACTTTATACGGAAACCACAACACAAACACCACACAAAACTATTTTTATAAATAAGGCAAATGACCCATTGCAGAAACAAAAGAATACCTATACATTTGCGCGCGTAAACGAAGATATCCTGTTGTAAATAAGCAGTTTAATTTTTTTTCACGACACAGGCAACGAATAGCGATTTTGGGCATCTAGTTACATACCGAAACAAAATATATGAAACAACTTTACATTTTTTTCTTACTGCTTCTTTGTGCTACTGTTTATGCATCGGGCGATGAGGTTTTGGTGCCTACGGCAACGATTACAAGAAGTGCTGCAAGCATCTGTGTAGGGCAAATGGCAACGGTAACATTTACTGGGACTGGAACGGGAAGTCATACTTTCACTTACGAGATAAATAATAATCAGGACACGATCATCGTTACGGGCAACACTTCTGTATTTGTTGTTCCATCTGGTACAGCAGGAACATTTACCTATAAGCTACTCACGGTAAAGGACAGTTCTGCCGATCCGCCACAGCCAGTAAATCAAAGTGTAACGGTAACAGTTAACCCGAAACCATCGATATCATTCTCTTCAAACGCCAATGCGAATACATGTTCGGCTACACCTGTACAATTCACTTCGACGGTAACAACAGGAACGCCGCCATTTACTTATGAATGGAATTTCGGTGGCGACGGTACATCAACGCAAGCCAATCCTTCACATACCTTTAATGCGCTGGGATGTGGAACAAGGTCGTACAGCGTTTCTTTAAAAGTTACAGATTCCAACGGATGCGAATCGGTAATGATTTCACAAAATGTAACGGTAAAGGAACGGCCGGATATAAATTTTTCGGATACACTTAATCCATTCGGAGATCCGTTTAATAATTGTACGGTAGCTTCGGCTTCAAATCCGGTTTATAGCATAACAGTTGGAAATGTTTCACCATCTGCTTGTATTAACAGTTATGATATAAACTGGGGTGATGGAAATTCTGAAACTAGTATAAGCTTTCCTAAATCTCATACTTATAATCAACTGGGAGCTTATAATATGATTGTTACGGCACATGGTACAAATGGCTGTTCCAATTCAAAAACGTATGTAATCAAGAATGTATCAAACCCCTCAGGAGGAATAACAAGTCCAGGTAGCACAACAAATCTTTGTTCTCCAACAACGAACTTGCAATTTTCCATTTCAAATTGGGGAGCCAATTCGCCTGGCACAACTTATGCTGTAAATTATGGAGATAATTCTCCTATTCTTACGCTTACTCAGGAACAAATGGTTGCTTCGGCACAGTACAATGTAGCAGACCCGGGTGCTTCAGCAAATTATCCTATACCATATTCTTATACTTCTTCTAGTTGCCCGCAAACTCAAATCACGGCGGTGCTTACAGTTACCAACGCATGCGGAACAACTACGGGAACTATATCAAATATTAGTATCTTGTCTAAGCCGATTGCGGATTTTTCTAATCCATCCCGAGCTTGCGCTAATACTAATGTAACATTTACCAATACAACCGAATTAGGGTACAATCAAAATTGTAATAGGAATTTTATATACGCATGGGATTTTGGTGACGGAACGCCAGTTATTACGACATCGCCAATTGCACTTCAAAACATTTCCCATACTTACGCAAACCCAGGGAATTATACTGTAACATTAACTGTAACGGGTTTTTGTGGAAGCTCATCAGTAGCGAAACAAATCTGCATCGAAGGTCCAATAACACCCGCATTCACAATCAATAGTGCCGAAGGCTGTGCTCCGTTTGGCGTTACAACGAATAACACAACGAACATTACCGGCTTGTGCACTACCGCAACCTATTTATGGGAAGTGACCTACACGGCTTCCAATTGCGGTACGGCACCCGTAGTTGTGGCAAACCAAACTACCGCCAATGCTTCCTACAATTTTACCATCCCGGGAACCTATACTATAAAGCTAACCATGACCAATTCGTGCGGAAGTTTCAATACTACGCGCCAAGTTGTTGTGAAGCAACCTCCTCTAGTCACGATTGCCACGATTGCTGATATCTGCGCCACAACCAACACCAGCATTACTCCAACAGCTACAATAACCAACTGCGGCACACAAACCCCAACCTATGCCTGGTCGTTTCCCGGCGGAAGTCCGACAACTGCAAGTACAGCAAATCCGTCGGTAACGTATGCGACATCGGGTAGCAAAACAATCAACCTGACGGTAACCAACGAATGCGGTGCTTCCACAGTAGCAACACGTACATTTATAATTAAAGAGGCGCCGGCATTAACCAATCTGGTTACTTCGCAAACCATCTGCTCCGGTCAGCCCACCACGGCAGTAGCTTTAACAGCTGATCTTACAGGTACGACTTTCGCATGGACAGCGACAGGAACAACAGACGTAACGGGTTTTACAGCAACTGGAAGCGGAACAAGCATTCCGGTACAAACAATAACAACTTCGCAAACTACACCGGGAACGGTTACATTTACCATAACGCCAACCCTGAACGGTTGCCCGGGAACGGCATTGCAGCATGTTGTTACGGTTAATCCGGCTCCATTAATCACCACCCAGCCTGCGCCATCGGCAACCTGTTTTGGCGGTACACCGCCTGTACTTAGCGTCGCTTACAGTGGTGGTAGCGCATCTCCGGTTTACGAATGGTATTCAAATACGATCAACAACACTGCGGGAGCGACAATCATAGGCGGAGAAACGACAAATGCCTACCAGCCTCCAGGTTCGGTTATTGGAACCGTTTATTATTTTGTAAAGATACTCTTCGGTACAGGCGGTTGTTCATCCATTACTTCTACTATTGCTAAAGTCGATATCAATGCTGTGCCCGTTGTTGGTCCGGATGCATTATCGGTTTGCAGTGGCTTGGCATTTTCGCACACTCCTGCTAACGGAAGCGGAAATACGATACCAACAGGAACAACATACAGCTGGACTGCCCCAACAGGAACTGGTTTCTCAGGCGGAAGCGCACAGGCAAATCAAAACAGCATTTCCCAAACGCTTACCAATACAACCAACGCTCCGGTAACAGTAACCTACACCGTAACACCAAAATCAGGA
>CAZSDN010000015.1:0-11801 GCA_964605595.1 uncultured Flavobacterium sp.
GCCCCAAAGGTGGCGGCGGTGGTCCTCCTGCTGGCGGTCCGGCAAGACAGAAGCCAAAGCAGAAGAAGAATATTATAAAGTATAAAAATTTTATCTGGACAGATTTCATGGGCGCAAATATATATATTATAAAAGCCCTACAATTTTTTACGAAATAATTTCGATGTAACTACATTACCCATCGATGAATGGCATCATTTGGGTGAATCAAAATGGGATTTTTGCCCGGAAATTTTTAAGAAGGCATTTAAAAATAAGCTCTCAATTGAACATTTCCGGTATGGATTGCTTTTGAATTTTCGCTTTTTCGACCCTGATAATTCAGGTTGATATCTAAAAACTGTGTAAGGTTTTTTTGGATTAATAAACGCCAGGTCATATTTTGGCCGGGTTGTAATCCTTCAAGAATTTGATAAGCTGCGGCGGTCAAAACATCACCGGTAAATTTATTTTGATAGAGTGAAATTTCACCATTCATTGTAAGCTGTTTTTCACTGGCATATGTAAATGATGTTCCCATCCGATGTTGCTCCAGTTTCTCAAAATCACTAATCTGATTTTGCTTGGCCTGGAATTCATAAAACAAATCCCAACTTGCATTTTTTGAAAACAGGTATGAAATTTTAGGCTCGGCCTTATATCCTTCTATAGTATAGTTCTTTTTTATTTGGCCAATTTGAGATTCATTGCTTTCTGAAATTGTTGACGAAGAATTCACCGTTTGCGCATTAAGATTAAACAGCCAGCTTTTTTGATACAGGTGTGAATATTGCAACTGATGCGAATAATTGTTGTTTTCCTGCGAAGCCGATGAAAGCAGGTTACGGGTTTGCGCTTTAAGGAATGTATAGGTTACAGAATGTTTTTGCTTTCCGCGGTTATAAAAAAGGCTGTTCCTGAAGTTAAGGTTCAGTCCAAGCAAATCGTCCTTTCCGCCGGCAAACGGGTTAAAATCAAAATCACTGCCTTTTCGTTCCACTTTTCTTTCGGTCAAAAAAGAGGATTGGTTATAAAAATAAGAAAGGAGTTTTTTAAAGCCTTTTTCATTTTGCCATTGCAACGGATTCAATGTAAGTGACTGAGAAAATTTATTCTGGTGCGTTTTCCTGAAAAACTGGTTTGGCAAGAACACACGAACATACTTTGCCTGATCCGGAAATGGCGCTATTTCAAACTCTTCTAATTCCTGGATCCCGTTTCCGTTGTAGTCATTCCATGTATAAACGCCCAGGCCGGGTTCAACTTCTACGTAGGAAAATTCCTGTTGCGCGATCGTTCCTGATGTAGTTTCGTAAGCTGTGCTGATTTGAACCAACTGGTTAAAAAATCGGTCGTTATAAAGCAATCTCGAATTCAGTGAAGGCTCGTCTGCGCGCGTTTTGTCTTCATATTTAAGGTTCCGGTAATTTGCAAAGATTGTCAGGTCGTTTTTCTGGGTTTGGATTAATTTGGATTTCAGATAATACGAATGCGAAGTGTTGACTTTTCTAACAATCCCGTTTTGCAAACTGTCGTTGACCCGGTTCAGGTAGCCAAGTTCAAGGAAAACCTTCGTGCTGTCGCCGCGCCCGACGAAAGTGCCATATTCTGAAAACCGCTGGCTTAGTGCCGACAAACTTCCGGTTGATTTGATTTTTTCTTCGTTGTTTTCCATCCTAAAAGAGCCGCCAACCCAGTTCTTTTTATAATGATAGCGCGCCTGTGTCTGGTTCCTAAGAAATCTTGAAGCCGCATAAGTCCCGTCGCTTTTTAAAAAACTTCCATTTTGCAGGATACTGAAATCTTTGAGCCTGAAATTGGAATTCACGACATGTCGCGTTCCTGAAAAACTTTCGCTGAAGTCAAGTTTTTCTAATTGATAAGTGAGAAACCCTTTTTTGGGAAGTTCGAAAGTTGCCCCCGAAATCAATAAGCTTTGATTGCCTGTCGGATTAGTAAGGTTCCAGTCGCGGTCAAATTCTATAGTGAATAACCGCTCGATGGTCTGGAATTTTTTCTCAACAAACTGATAATTGGCAAACGCATCAATATTCCATTTTCTTGAAAATAACCGTTGCTTCGCATTCAATTTTGCGGCAATTCCCTGATTATCGCCATCATCCAAAGGAGAAAATAAATTCTTGTCATTATTGCTCAACCCGAATTCAAAATCGATAGCTGTTTTTTCGCTCGGATTGTATTTCCCCAAAACGGTTGCTATTTGAAGCTTTATGGGAGCAACGAGCCTGATAACAGGTAAATAATCGCCCAGCCCGGCGCCTACATATTTATAAATCCGCCCATTTCCGGTTGAAGTATCCAATGCATAATCGCCTTGATCTTTTCCGGCAAATGAAAATTTCACATTGTATAATTCCTCATTCTTATCAGTTGAAAATTGAAAAGCTTCAACGCCATTAATTGTAGTTTTGCGATATAGGATTTTATTTTCCGAAAAGCTGTCAACATGTGCCGAAGGAGCCGTCATCAAATCAGGATTATCACCGGCATTAACCAACGCCTCTACCTGCTCGGCAGATAGATTTTGCTGCAACGGTTGATTTTTCACATCGTTTTCAGAATAAATATATCCGCCAATACTCCAGGTTTCACGCTCATGGGTTGCTCCGCCATAAGTAATAAAACGCGTGTAATTTTTATCGGAATATTGGTATTCGATAGTGATGCGCATTTCAGAAGTTATGGGAAAAAGTGAAGTGAAAATGATTTCCCCGGCGTTGTAATCAATTATGTAATCGTTGTTTTCTCCACGTTTCAATAACAATCCGTTTACATAAACGCGCTCAGAACCCGAAATCACAAGGATGTAAAGTTCGCCGTTCGGACCTTTCAATTTATACGGGCCTTGGTTTCCTTCTTCTCCTACAAATGTACTTTTTGCGTATTGGCCGCGAACCAAAGCCGCCGAAGCAAAAACCGTGGTCTTTTTTTCGGGTGTTCCAAATTCAAAATTCGTTGCGAGCCCTTGGACTTTTTTATTGAAATTCATGAACTTTGACCTCCGGTTTTCGAGGAATAAATCTCCGGCGCGGATGCTCCATTTATCACTGAACAATTCAATGAAAATCTGATCGAATTCATCTAATTTCTGCGAATAACCGCCTTCCTGTAGCGGAATGTTGCTGTCCTGGATTGAAGCACGAAGGCTGACTTTATCTGATATTTTTCCTGTGATTTGTAAATCCAGGGACGAGTTTACAACGGTATTCTGGTTGTTTCCCACTGTAATGCCTCGCGTAATGCTTCCCGAAGTATTCAATCCGTCAAACGGAATGAACTTTTTGACCGGATCGCGCGAAACCTGGTACAGATTGTCGTTAATAATCCTGCTTCGGTCATAAATCGTATATTCTTTGGTAAGGAATTCGGGGAACTTCAGGAACCGTACTGTTAGCGTGTCGTTTAAAAACGGAGTGTTTTCTGCGAACACGAGCTTGCCTTTCTGGAAATCAATTTTATATAAATCCGGATTCACAGCGTTTCCTTCTTTATCCAAAAGCTTAAAAAACTCGGGGTTTATGCTGGTGCTGTCAATCACAATTGTGTCGCGTGAAGCCACAACTTTTTTATTCCTGTATGGCGTTTGGATTTCCTGGGCGCAAAGTCCCGAAAACCAGAAAAGAGCAAGAACAAAAAGTATTTTTTTCAACATAGGAATATAACGCCCGAATGCCAAAAGTAGTGTGTTTTTTACGATTATTGGATTGTTCGGTTACTCAAACAATTTATTAACCGAACAATCAGTTTTCTTTGGTTACAAGCTGCATCGTTTCACGGCTAACTTGTTTCAGTAAAACCGTTTTGTCTTTTTCGACCATTTTCATCGCTTTTTCATCAAAATGGCGGATTGTGTAAAGCGACACATTTTCGTTATAGGAAACTTTGAATTTCTTTGAAAGCACATTTTTTAATTCGGGGAAATTCCCGAATTTATCTTCAATGCATACCGAAAAGCTTATGGCCGAATTTTGAATCAAACTTACACTCGTTTTATATTTATGCAGCAAACCAAAAATCTCACTGATGTTTTCTTCCATGATAAATGAAAAATCGATTGATGAAAGTGAAATCAAAAGCTGTTCTTTTTTCACAATGAAACACGGCAAATGCGGTTCTAAATCACTTCCTTTTGAAACAGCAGTTCCGGGCAATTCAGGTTTCAGGAATGATTTTACATAAAGCGGAATTTCTTTTCGCTGCAAAGGCTGAAGTGTTTTCGGGTGAATAACGGTCGCGCCGTAAAAAGCCAGTTCAATTGCTTCTCGGTATGAAATCTGGTTCAGTAAGCTCGCGTTTTCAAAATAGCGCGGATCGGCATTCATCACGCCCGGGACGTCTTTCCAGATCGTAACGCTTTCGGCGTTAAGGCAATAGGCAAAGATCGCGGCGGTGTAATCCGAACCTTCACGGCCCAAAGTCGTTGTGAAATTATTTTCATCCGAACCCAAAAATCCCTGCGTAATATTGAGCACTTTGCGTTTTACGTTTTTTGAAATGTTTTTTTGCGTCGCTTCCCAATCAACATTCGCATCGCGGTAATTGCTGTCGGTTTTGATGAAATTCCGTACATCGATCCAATTGGTGCTGATTCCCATAAAATTCATGAAATGCGAAATGATCGTTGTCGAAATCAGCTCGCCCATGCTTACAATCTGGTCGTAAACAAAATTATAATTCGGCGATTTGTTATGGCTCAAGAAATATTCAAGGTCGAAGAACAGTTTGTTGACATCCGTGAAAACGGCATTTTTTTCATCATCGAACAAATCGATCAAAATCTGGTTGTGGTATTTTTTAACTTCCTGCACAGATGCCTGCAAAGCCGGTGATTTGTCAAAATAGTTTTTGATGACAATTTCCATGGCGTTAGTGGTTTTTCCCATTGCCGACACAACGAGCAAAACATCTTCATAACCCGTTTTTTGCAAAACACTATACACGTTTTTAATGCCCGCGGCGTCTTTTACTGATGCGCCTCCAAATTTGAATATTCTCATGTTTATTGCCTTTTCGGATAATCATTTTTTGAAGCTAATCCGGCTATTCGTTGCAATCTTTTGCAATTCCGCTGCGCTACATTGAAGATTTCCTTCGCTGCGCTACGGTAATCCAAAAGGATTTCCACTTCTATCCGGGCTAGTATATTTTGGTTAAAGGAACAAATATACAAATCAGGTAAACTATCTGGGAAAAATGATTTCAATTTCGTAAAAAAACCGATATTTGTGCCAACTAACTACAACGATTTCGTAATGGAAGAACGCAACAGGACACTTGGTGAATTTATCATCGAAAAGCAAAAAGACCATAATTATTCTACGGGAGAATTATCCAAAATCATCAACTCGATACGCCTTGCGGCAAAAGTCGTAAACTACAAAGTAAACAAAGCCGGCCTGGTCGATATCGTTGGCGCTGCCGGAGAACAGAACATTCAGGGCGAAGACCAGCAAAAACTGGATGTTTATGCGAATAATGTTTTCATTCAAACGCTGATAAACCGTGAAATCGTGTGCGGGATTGCTTCTGAGGAGAATGACGATTTCATTACCGTTGAAGGCCTTGATAACGGGCACAATAATAAATATGTCGTTTTAATGGATCCGCTTGACGGTTCGTCAAACATAGATGTGAATGTTTCGGTCGGAACGATTTTTTCGGTTTTCAGAAGGATTACGCCAATCGGAACCCCGGTTACTTTAGAAGATTTTTTACAACCAGGAACCGCACAGGTTGCTGCAGGTTATGTAATTTACGGAACATCGACAATGCTGGTTTATACGACAGGGCATGGCGTTAACGGATTTACGCTGAATCCGGCGATTGGCACATTTTACCTTTCGCATCCAAATATGAAATTTAAGGAAGACGGGAATATCTATTCTATAAATGAAGGGAATTACGTGCATTTTCCGCAAGGCGTAAAAGATTATATAAAATATTGCCAGCTTGAAGAAGGCGACCGGCCTTATACTTCACGTTACATTGGAAGTTTGGTTTCCGACATTCACCGAAATATGATAAAAGGCGGAATTTATATTTATCCGACAAGCTCAAAAGCATCAAAAGGGAAATTGCGATTGTTGTATGAATGCAATCCGATGGCATTTATAACAGAACAAGCCGGCGGAAAAGCTTCAGACGGTTTTGGACGGATCATGGAAATAGTGCCGACAGAATTGCACGAACGCGTTCCGTTTTTTTGCGGAAGCTATAATATGGTAAAAAAAGCCGAGGAGTTTATGGAGAAAGCAAAATAGAAAAAAGACTGCTTTGCTGCAAGAGCCAAGACCGCTTCGCTAAAAGAAAAAAATATGTATGTAAATGAAAATCCTGCCTTAAAAGCAGGATTTCTTTTCATATATTCTAATCTTTTCTCTTGCTTCTTGCAGCAAAGCGGTCTTTTTTCTTATTTATTCATATGCTGCATTTCATACAAAAATGTATCCAAATCAACATTCAGAACCAACAACGACAAAGCTTTGTCAACAATATAATGAACGTTGCTTGGCGTGAATCCTAAAGCCATGGCAAAACGTGTCAGGATTTCTTTTTGTTTTGGGCCTAAAACGTGGTCGGCATAAACCATTCGCGATAAATCGTATAAACGTTCCAATCGTTGCGTATGCAAATAAGGCGGATTAATCGGGTATTTTAAAGGATTTTCAAGAATTTCAACGTATTCTTCCGGAGAAATTTCAAGTTGTACAGCTAATTTGTCAAGGAACAATCTTTCTTCTGTGCTAAGGTGCCCGTTTTCCATTGCAACCCTTACAATTGCCGAAAAGTGCCCTTTGTTCCTGTTTTTAAATCCGCTATCAAATAAATCTGAAAATGACATAATTGTTCGTTTAATGTTTATACAAATATAAATGTATTTCAATTTTAATTAAAGATATTGGGAAAAGTTTTGGGCTTTAAAATGTGATTTGTAAATCCGGCCGAAATTTCAAAATAAATTGTAAGTTTGGGTTCCGGAATTATTAAGGAATAGACTTTAAAATTTATTCTAAAGCATTATTCCTGCCGGAAGTTTGATAAATTTAACGTTTGCAACCCAGTAAGTTGGTTAAATCGGCTTACTTTCGCAAATCCAAATCTATAACTGTTGAGTACAGAAAAATTACATAAATATGATACCGCATATCTTCGCATAGCGAAAGAATGGAGCCGTCTTTCTTATTGCAAACGCAAGCAGGTTGGTGCGATAATCGTAAAAGACCGAATGATTATTTCTGATGGTTATAACGGAACGCCAAGCGGTTTTGAAAATTGCTGCGAAGACGAAAATGAAAATACAAAATGGTATGTTCTTCATGCCGAAGCCAATGCGATTTTAAAAGTAGCAGGCTCTACTCAATCCTGCGAAGGCGCAACTTTATACATTACACTTTCACCTTGCCGTGAATGTAGTAAGCTTATCCATCAGTCCGGAATTAAACGCGTCGTTTATCAAAACGGCTATCGCGACGATTCAGGAATACAATTCTTGTTAAAGGCAGGAGTAGAAGTGAAGCAAATTGCCGAACTCGGGGAACAATGAAAAAACAGAACAATTACTTGCCGCTTTTAATTTCTGCAGCACTGGCCATTGGAGTAGTGCTCGGAACGCTTCTTAATTTTTCTGTTCCGGGAACCGCTTTCGCATCCAACAGCCATAAAGACAAACTCAGCAAACTTATTGACTTTATTGAAAACGAGTATGTCGATGAAGTAAATACCGATTCTGTTGTCAACCTTACTGTAAATAGCATTCTTGATAAACTCGATCCGCATTCGGTATATATCGCCCGAGAGGAAATGCACGAAGTCTCACAAAGCATGAAAGGTGATTTTGTAGGTATCGGAATCAATTTTTATATGTATAACGATACAGTTGCAGTAATAAAACCTATTACCGACGGGCCGTCTGATAAAGCCGGGATTCAGGCGGGAGACCGTATTTTATATGCCGGAAAGGAAAAAATATTCGGAAAGAAATTCCTTACAGATAGTTTATTTACACGTTTACAAGGCGAAAAAGGTTCTGAAGTCGAGCTTACCGTTTACCGCAAAAGCGAGAAAAAAACATTCAAAACCATAGTTAAACGCGAAGTTGTTTCACTTAATAGTGTGGATGCTGCACAAATGATCAATGCAAATACAGGTTATATTAAGATAAACAGGTTTGCCGAAACGACTTACAAAGAGTTCCATTCCGGATTATTGAAATTAAAGAAAAAAGGCGCAAAAACCATTGTAATTGATGTTCGCGACAACGGCGGCGGTTATCTTGAAAAAGCGGTTGAAATTGCCGATGAATTCTTAAAAGATAAACAACTGATCGTATTTACAAAAAACCGTCGCGGACGCACGGATAAAACTTATGCAACCGCTAAAGGCGATTTTGAAACAGGAAAGGTTATTGTTCTTATTAATGAAAATTCGGCTTCGGCAAGTGAAATCCTCGCTGGCGCAATCCAAGATAATGACCGCGGCATAATCATAGGAAGGCGTTCCTTTGGAAAAGGCCTGGTGCAACGTGAAATGGATTTCAACGATGGTTCGGCAGTGAGGTTAACGGTTGCGAGATATTATACGCCAACCGGGCGTTCCATCCAAAAATCATATACAAAAGGAGATAAGGAAGAGTATTTTAAAGATTTCGACCATCGTTTTGAAAGTGGTGAATTGTATAAAAAAGACAGTATAAAGATTGCAGATACTTTAAAATTCAAAACCCCGAAAGGTAAAATCGTTTATGGCGGCGGTGGTATAGTCCCAGATGTTTTTGTTCCTCTTGAAGCCGAACATGGAGAAGAAAGCATTTCTTATCTGATGCAGTCAGGCATAGTTGGCTATTTTACGTTTGAAGAACTCGAAAAAAACAGGAAGGTTTATAAAGGCCTTGCTTATCCTGAATTTCTTAAAAAAATCGAGAGCATGGATTTCTACTTCGATAGTTTTGCACAATATCTTGCTAAAAATCGCATAAATCTTAAGCTGCAAAAAAATAAACCGCTTGTAAAAAAATTCATTAGTGCCGAATTTGCAAGGCAGTTATTCGGTGACGAAAAATACTATGAAATCATCCTCAAAGATGATGCAATGATCAAAGCAGTTTTAACTCAGAAATAATTTATTTGTTCCGGATGCTGTCATGCACCTGGCTTTGAGTTCCGTTATTCCATTCGGTAAGTAAATCGGTTGCAACGGCTGCGCCGCTTCCGGCGGCAATTGAAAGCTGGCTCCTTAGGCCGGCCAGTGTTCCGATAACATAAATTCCATCGGCAACTTTATGGTCGGTGTTCCGCAATTGGATCCGGTTTTTCTCGGGAAGTGCTTTTTTATGCGGTTCCACATAATCCATTAAGCCTTCTATGTGAAACGTATTGGCCGATCCGATTCCTATAATAATATTTTTAGAGTGGTAAGAATTTTTGTTTGTAGTAATTACAAAATCCGGAAATTGGCCGTCAATTTTAATGACTTTTTCATTTGGGATTTGCTCAACATGCGGGTATAATTCAGATAAATGTTCAATGCTTTCTGAAAGAAGCTCAGCTCCTAATTTCCCCGGAGGAATTCCGTAAGCATTGTTGTAAAGCCCGTCCTGAAGAGAAGACGTTTTCTGATGTGTAATAATTCCAATCTTTTTTTCGGAAGCGTAAGCTTTGTTTTTTGCAGATCCCAAAACCAATGCACAAGACATTCCGGAAACTCCGCCGCCTATAATCAGAACTTCAAACATATCCTTAGTTTTTGGATTTTTCCTCTATGGCTTTTGACATTCTGAAAATCAATAGAATGCAAACTGCGCAAAAAGAAGCTACAATTCCGATTAAACCAATCAAGCTGTCTCCTGTAAATAAATTTCCAAAATCAAGAAGGGTAATGTTAAAAATGATTAAGGCAACTGCAAGAACGATTAATATATTGGTGAAAATTTTCATCGTAAAAATTGTAAAATAATTTATGTAGTGAAAGTAATAAAAAAACCCGTTAAATAAATAATGCTTTAACATTAGCCGCAAATAATTTAACAGCAATAGCCAAGAGCACAACTCCAAAGGTTTTCCGAACAACGCCCAATCCGTTTTTGCCTAATATTTTTTCAATTTTAGACGACGATTTCAAAACTCCGTAAACGAGGATTATATTAAGGACAATTGCAATAATGATATTTATTGTGTCAAATTGAGCCCGTAATGAAAGCAGCGTGGTCATTGTGCCCGCACCGGCAATCAGTGGGAATGCAATGGGCACGATTGAAGCTGATCCGGCTTCTTCATCACGATAAATGCGGATGCCGAGAATCATTTCCAGCGCAAGAAAAAACAGTACGAACGAACCGGCAACGGCAAACGAATTCACGTCAATCCCAATCAGGTTCAGGATTTCTTCACCTACAAAAAGGAAAGTTATCATGATTAATCCCGCCACGATTGATGCTTTTTCTGATTCGATATGACCGTGTTTTGTGCGTAAATCCACAATTACGGGAATAGTTCCTACAATGTCTATTACGGCAAAAAGCACCATGCCGACAGTTATTATTTCCCTGAAATCCAATTCCATAACTTATGTTTTTGACGATGCAAAATTATTTCAATAATTATCGGATTAAGCCAAAATTGCGTTAATTCTGAAATTTTAAATTTATCATTCAAAATTTAAAATTCAAAAGTATCTTTGCAACATGTTTCAACTCGGAAAAACCATAGTTTCAGAAGATATAATCGAAAAGGATTTTGTCTGCAATCTTTCAGCCTGTCACGGCGGATGCTGCGTTGATGGCGATGCCGGAGCACCTTTATCTGCTGAAGAAACTAAAATTCTGGAAGAGATTTACGATAAGGTAAAACCATTTCTTCGCCCTGAAGGAATCGCTGCAATTGAGTCGCAAGGAACCTGGGTTAACGGAACCGACGGCGATCTTGAAACACCGCTCATCGATAATAAAGACTGCGCTTATGTGATTTTCGATGGAAAAACCGCGCTCTGCGGAATCGAACAAGCCTACAATCAGGGAATTGTTTCTTGGAAGAAACCTGTTTCCTGTCATTTATATCCGATTCGTGTAAAAGATTATACCGAGTTTGCTGCTGTGAATTATGACCGCTGGGATATTTGCGACGCAGCCTGTTCGCTTGGCAAAGAACTGGAAGTGCCGGTTTACAAGTTTGTAAAGGAAGCACTCATCAGGAGATTTGGCGAAGACTGGTATGCTGAGCTCGAAAAAGTAGCTTTGGAACTTCAAAATAAACCGCCGAGGCGCTAGTTGTCATTAAGGTTTCCTTGATAATCAAATTCCTATATTTCACGAGGCTTCGCATAAATTTTTATTTTTTAAAAAATTGAAAATCAATGCGTTATGATTTCCAAAATTAAATCTCATAAAATTCTCCATTGTTAAAAACTCCGCCTTATTGTGGATAAGTTTGACTTTCTTTGGCTTTTATAAACCGTCAAAAATGCCAATCTTTGTATCACTCAGAAATCACCGAGTGAATCCCTAAATAACACTTTTAAGTCAAGCAATTATGTCAATGATAGAGCCAATTTTGCAGGAAAACAAAAACCGGTTTGTAATTTTTCCAATCAAACACCATGATATTTGGGAATGGTACAAGAAAATGGAAGCGAGTTTTTGGACTGCCGAAGAGATTGACCTGTCACAGGATTTAAATGACTGGAACAACAAATTAAATGACGACGAGCGTTATTTCATCAAGCATATCTTGGCATTTTTTGCCGCTTCTGACGGAATCGTAAATGAAAACCTTGCCGAAAACTTCGTAAATGAGGTTCAATATGCTGAA
>CAZSDN010000015.1:11811-35217 GCA_964605595.1 uncultured Flavobacterium sp.
GCTGAAGCGAAATTCTTCTACGGATTCCAGATCATGATGGAAAACATCCATAGCGAAACCTATTCGCTTTTGATTGATACCTATGTAAAGGATGAAACTGAAAAAGACGAGCTTTTCAATGCGTTGGAAGTATTTCCGGCAATCAAGAAAAAAGCAGATTGGGCGTTAAAGTGGATCGAATCGGATTCGTTTGCGGAACGATTGATAGCGTTTGCTGCTGTTGAAGGGATTTTCTTCTCGGGTGCGTTCTGTTCAATTTATTGGTTGAAAAAACGTGGTTTGATGCCGGGATTAACGTTTTCAAACGAGTTGATTTCACGTGATGAAGGCGTTCACTGTGATTTTGCCGTGCATTTGCACAACCACCACCTGATCAACAAAGTGCCAAAATCAAGAATCCGCGAGATTATTGTTGATGCCTTGAATATTGAAAGAGAATTCATTACCGAGTCGCTTCCTGTAAGTTTAATTGGGATGAATGCCAACCTGATGACACAATACTTAGAATTTGTAACCGATCGCCTTTTGGTTGAATTGGGTTGCAACAGAGAATACAATACGTCGAATCCGTTTGATTTTATGGATATGATCTCGCTTCAGGGGAAAACCAATTTCTTCGAAAAGAAAGTGTCCGAATATCAAAAAGCCGGTGTCTTGAACAGCGGAAGCCAAAACGATTCGGATTCACAAAAAATTAGTTTCGACGCCGATTTTTAAATTTATCAGCCTTTTAAAAGATATTTTTTCGGAGGATTATTTTTTCGGAAAGTAGGATTTGCAGCCCTGATAGAAGTGGAAATCCTTTTTGTGTCATTGCGAGGTAACGAGCAATCTCAAAAAGATTGAAGCGGATAGCAGGAATTGTCTGCCAAAAACACAAATATTTACAAATAACCCGAAACCAGCGAAGGGATTTGCAGTTTCAAAAAACCAAGAAACCTATGTATGTAGTAAAAAGAGATGGCAAGAAAGAGCCGGTAATGTTTGACAAGATTACCGAGAGAATTAAAAAACTGTGCTACGGATTGAACCATTTGGTTGATCCTGTGAAAGTTGCGATGCGTGTAATTGAAGGATTGTATGACGGTGTATCGACATCGGAACTTGATAATTTAGCGGCAGAAACCGCGGCATCCATGACCATTGCGCACCCTGATTATGCACAATTGGCTGCGCGTATTGCTATTTCGAACCTACATTCAAATACTAAAAAATCGTTCTCGGAGACGATGGACGAAATGTATCACTATGTAAATCCAAGAACGAATCAGGAATCGCCGCTTTTGTCGGATGAGGTTCACAAAGTAATTCAGGAAAACGCTGAATTTCTTGACTCGCACGTGATTTACAACCGTGATTTTAATTATGACTATTTCGGATTCAAAACGCTTGAGCGTTCGTATCTGCTAAAAATAAATGGAAAAATCGTTGAGCGTCCGCAGCACATGCTGATGCGTGTTTCTGTGGGAATCCACCTTGACGATCTAAAATCGGTTATTGAAACGTATGATTTGATGTCGAAGAAATTCTTCACACATGCAACGCCAACACTTTTCAATGCCGGAACACCAAAACCCCAAATGTCGTCTTGTTTCCTTTTGGCCATGCAGGATGACAGTATCGACGGAATTTATGATACGTTGAAACAAACCGCTAAAATCTCGCAATCGGCAGGTGGAATCGGTTTGTCCATCCACAACGTTCGTGCGACTGGTTCATACATTCGCGGTACAAACGGAACTTCAAACGGAATCGTTCCTATGTTACGTGTTTTTAACGATACCGCACGTTATGTAGATCAAGGCGGTGGAAAGCGTAAAGGAAGTTTTGCGATCTACATTGAAACCTGGCACGCCGATATCATGGATTTCCTTGATCTGAAGAAAAACCACGGTAAAGAAGAAATGCGTGCGCGTGATTTGTTCCTGGCCATGTGGACATCAGATTTATTCATGAAACGTGTTCAGGAAGATTCCTATTGGACATTGATGTGCCCGAACGAATGCCCGGGATTATATGATGTGTACGGAGACGAATTCGAAACAATGTATGTTGCATACGAAGAAGCCGGAAAAGGTAGAAAAACCATCAAAGCGCGTGAGCTTTGGGAGAAAATCCTTGAGTCGCAAATCGAAACCGGAACGCCATACATGCTTTATAAAGATGCGGCAAACCGTAAATCGAACCAGAAAAATTTAGGAACAATCCGTTCATCGAATTTGTGTACGGAAATCATGGAATATACGTCCAAAGATGAAATTGCAGTATGTAATCTTGCATCGATTTCGCTTCCGATGTTTATCGAAGACGGAAAATTCAATCACGAATTATTATTCAACGTAACAAAACGTGTTACGAGAAACTTAAACAAAGTAATCGACAGAAACTATTATCCTGTTCAGGAAGCTGAAAACTCGAACCTGCGCCATCGCCCGGTTGGACTTGGAGTTCAGGGTCTTGCCGATGCATTTATTTTACTTCGTTTGCCATTTACAAGTGATGAAGCTAAAACGCTGAACCAAGAAATTTTCGAAACACTTTATTTCGCCGCCGTAACCGCATCTATGGAAATGGCAAAAGAAGAAGGTGCTTATTCAACTTTTGAAGGTTCGCCAATGTCGCAGGGAGAATTCCAATATAATCTTTGGGGATTGAAAGACGAAGATTTGTCAGGCCGTTGGGATTGGGCGTCACTGCGTAAGGAAGTCGTTGCAAACGGCGTTCGTAACTCGCTTCTAGTTGCGCCGATGCCAACCGCGTCAACATCACAAATCCTTGGAAACAATGAGGCATTTGAGCCTTATACCTCAAATATTTATACGCGTCGCGTACTTTCAGGTGAGTTTATCGTCGTAAACAAGCACCTTTTAGAAGATCTTGTAAAACGTGGTTTGTGGAACGAAGACCTGAAACAGGAAATCATGCGCCACAATGGTTCGGTGCAAAACATCGAGCGCGTGCCGCAGGATTTGAAGGAATTATACAAAACCGTTTGGGAAATGTCTATGAAAGACATCATCGATATGTCGCGCCACAGAGGTTATTTCATCGATCAATCGCAATCGCTAAACTTGTTTATGCAGGACGCAAATTATGCAAAACTAACGTCAATGCATTTCTACGCCTGGCAGTCGGGATTGAAAACGGGAATGTATTATTTGAGAACAAAATCAGCTGTAGATGCAATCAAGTTTACATTGAACAACGATAAAAAATCCGAGCCAATCGCTGAAACCCAAGCTATGGAAGTTCCTGTAATGAAACAGGAAGTTGCAGCGCCAGCCGTTGAAGTGGAAGCTATCAATGCAGATGATTTCCGTGCAATGATTGAAAGATCGAAAAGTGCTGAACCGGACGATTGTGAAATGTGCGGCTCATAATACTTCAAAAACAAATATTAAAATACAACAGCTATCATTGTGATGGCTGTTTTGTTTTTTAAATTCTTTAAGGAAATTCAGAATATATGAATTCAAACCAGTTTCAGATAAGTGAAGAAATATATGCGACACATGCGCAGCGCATAGCCAATTTCTTTATAGATTATTTCTGCCAGTTACTGTTGCTTTTTTTGGCGGTATTTGTGTATATTTTTGTTACAGCGCTTTTCGGGTCTAAAGAAATCCCTGACTTTGAAGGAATGGGAACTCTTGCAGAATATGCGATTGGCTTGGTTTTATTGCTGGTTTACTATAATGTATTCGAAATTTTATTTGCGAGAACAATTGCTAAATTTATTACGAAAACCGTTGTAGTTGATGAAAACGGTGAAAAACCGACTGTAAATGCAATCTTAATGCGTTCCATTTGTCGTGCGATTCCACTAGAGTTTATAACTTTTTTTGGATCGCCGTGCCGTGGTTGGCACGATTCATTATCGCATACTTATGTTGTGCAAAAAGAGTTGCTTGAATACGCAAAAAAAGCGTTTTACGGATTAGAAGAATTAGGTAATTAAAATTTTTAGTTATTTGTTGAACTTATTATTATTATTGTAAAGTAAATCATTTAAATTACCAGTTATGAAAAAACAATTTCATGCTTTAGCTCTATTAATTACTTCTTCATAGTGCTAATGAAATCGAAGTTAAAACAATCAACTCAAATTTGGAAGAACTTCCACCAGTAACACTTTGTCATACCTCGCATGCTAGAGATAGTGAAGGTAACATTGTATTATCAGCTAGTTGTTGTAGAACATTTCAAACACAACCAACACCAGAGGTTGAAGTCACAACAATGTTAAGGCTTCAAATCTGTTCAGAGGATGCTCTTAAGAAAAATGTAAGTATGGATTAACAATACAAGAGCCAGCTAAACAAAGGAGCTGGATTATCACTATCATGAAAATTATTATTAAAATTCTTATTGCTTTTTCTTTCATTACTGCTAATTGTCAATCAATTTATGTAAAATATGATGTGAAAATTGATGTAAGTGGTACATCTCCAGCACCCTTTCAACATAATTATATAATTGAAAACAGTGATGGTATAAGTGTTCAAAAAAAGTTCCTTGTTGGATCAACTTATGGTAAAGCAACTACTGTAAATAACGAATCTTCTACTACGATTAGGATTGGAAACGATACTACATTTATCTTTAAAAATTTTCTTGATAATAGTTTACTATCTGAAGAGAAAATATTCACTAAAATGTTTGTAGTTTCAGATGAACTTAATTTGTTTAAGTGGAAAATTGAATCTGACACACTCACTTTGCTAACATACAAATGTCGAAAAGCGACGACAACATTTCGTGGACGTGATTATATTGTATACTTCACAGAAGAAATTCCAGTACCGGATGGTCCAGGTAAATTTAATGGCTTACCTGGACTAATTTTAAAAGTATCACTTGTTAATTCTCTTTCAATTTTTGACGTTGAAGCAGTTGCCGTCCGTTTTGAAAAAGCGAGCAAATTACTTGCAAATCCTTTTAAAACTAAACAGATTATTCCTTTTACTGATTTTAAAAAAGAATATAACAAAAAATACGCAGAGTTACAACTTTTTTCTAAGAATCAGAATGACGCAACAATTGCGATCAAAAAAGGTGGACTAGAACTCTTATCAGATGATTAGAAAAAGTATTGCCTATATTCTAATATTTTTTTATTTTACAACTCAAAATTTTGCTCAAAATATTAGAGGTATAGTTTTTTCAGATGATAGAAAAGTTTCAAATGCTCAAATAATTGTAAAAAAACAAAACCGGATAATTGCATATACTTTATCGGATTCAAACGGAGAATTTATTTTTCGAAACATAGTAGACGATAGTTTACAAATTCATGCCTCGCATTTAAATTATAGAACAAACTCGATTTACTTGTCAAAAGTATCTGCAGATTTATTAAAAATTGAGTTAGTAGAACGAGATAACGCATTGGATGAAGTTGTAATAAAGCAGTCATCATCAATTTATCAAAAAAAAGATACTGTTGTCTATTCGGTTTCCGCATTTCGAAATGGGTCAGAACGAGTAGTGGAAGACTTGCTAAAGAAATTGCCAGGAATCACGATAAGCGATGCAGGTAGGATTTCCTTTAAGGGTAAAGAAATCCAATCTTTAATGATTGATGGCGATGATTTATTCAATACTAATTATACTATAGGAAGTAAAAATTTAGACATTAATGATGTGGAAGCCGTTGAGGCAATCGAAAACTTTAATAAGAATAAAATTCTACATAAAATTTCTGACTCTGATCAAGTAGCTATTAATCTAAAGTTAAAAAAAGGAATTCCATTACTTTCTAGTAGGGCAGCTCTTGAAAACGATTTCTATGATAAATTTAATAATACGGTAACAGGACTTTTATTGCATTCTAAATATAAGGGCTTTAGTGAACTTGCGATTAATAATATCGGTAAAGTATCAACAACAGACCTCTCTTTTGCTGGTGAAAGTATTTCTGACAAATTCAAGACAAATGATATCATTTCAAGTGGAGTTTTTCCGCAGTTTATTGGAACAAACCAATCGCTTTTAAATACTACTTTCAGAAGCAATAATTCGACTAAGTTTAATATTTCAAAGCAACTTGCTTTAACTTTTATGGCTAATTACAATAGCGATAGATTGTGGCAAAAAAGCTTCAACGAAACGTTATATAGCATTGAAGATTCCACCTTTGTTTTAACAAATTCTGACCAACAGACTAGAAGAACTCCAGTTATTTCTGTAAGTAATCAGCTTGAATATTACAACAAAAAAGACATTCAATTAACTAGCACTGTACTTTTTATAAATCGCCAATCCGATTACGAAAATTTCGCAATTAATAATGGTGATTTTCGCCAGAGTAACGTAAACACTAATGTTTCCTATCTCGGAGTCAAAAGTGAATTTTCTAAGTTAATTTCGGCAAATTCTGCATTCCATTTATTATCAGCTGTGTCGCGTAATACATCTATGCAAGAGTTTTCAATATCACCTTCAACAGATATCATCCCTTATTTACTTACCGACCAACAACTGAGTGCCATTGAAACCGATTTGATAACTTTCAACGGTCGCTATTATAAAAACTGGAAGAACATAAAGTTTAGTGTGATAAACAATCTGGAGAGCAGAACTGATGACATGCTAAGTCACTTAAATAGTGGAAACAATCCTTCTAATGAATTCAAAAATGATATTATATTCAAAAGTCTTTCGAACCATTTAGCAACCCAGTTATCTTATTCTAGCGGAAGGTTAAGGTTTACTTTTGAGAATGGGATTTCATACAACCAAGCAAAAAGAGCAAATGACAAATTTGACGAAATTAATTTACTTTTTAGATATGAATCAAAATATACACTTACTAAAAAGCAATCATTTCAATTTATAGTTTCTAGGTCAGTAGAGACTCCAGAACTAGTTAACATATTTAAAAATCCGATTTTAACTTCTTATCGTAGCACTTCCTTTAATCAAGGAGATTTAGGTAATATAAGGAAAACTGATTATTCTTTAAATTATATAATTTCTGATCTTTATAATACTTTTTATTTACGAGCCGCTATTAATCATACAAACCGCAATAAGGACTACTTTAATAAGTTCGTAATTACACCTGAACTGATTTCTACAGAAGCTATATTACTATCTTTGAATAATACTACTTCTACTTTTAATCTTACAGTACACAAGTTAATTCCTTTTATCAAAATCAACTTGAAATATGAGGGTAATTATATATTAGCATCTACATATAATTTTTTAGACAATTTATCATTAAGATCAGTCACTGCTAAAACGATTAGTAATGAAGTATTGTTGTCAACAAAGTTGAGGTCAAATGTAGATGTGAGTAATAAATTCACCATCAATTCCACGATTTTTAAAGCAGATGACCGCCAAAATAATTTTTTAAATCAACTGAAAAACGAGCTGACGGTTAATTGTAAAGTTTTCAGTCGCATTTCAATCAATTCTTTTCTTCAAACATATATTCCAAACAATAAAATTCAAAGTAAATATAATTTTTTCGGTCTCGAATTCTCCACAACTTTTAACAAACCAAATTGTGAACTTTACATCAGGGGACAAAATCTTTTTAACCATAAAACTTTTAATAACATAACTGTTACAGATTTTGCCATATCTTCGTTCTCGTATAGACTACAGGAAAGAAATATACTACTTGGTATTAGATTCAAAATTTTCTAAACTGTTAAATTATTATTCTTGACATGAACTGGGAACAACTTTTATCATTAAAAAAGCAAGGCGACAAAGGAAAACGCCTTCGCAAGGAAGAACTCGACACGCGCCTCGGGTTTGAAGTCGATTATGACCGGATCATCTTTTCGTCGGCTTTCCGGAGTTTGCAGGATAAAACACAAGTGATCCCGCTTTCAAAAACGGATTTCGTACATACACGGTTAACGCATAGTTTAGAAGTTTCCGTAGTAGGCCGTTCACTCGGGCGTTCGGTCGGAAAAAAAATCATTGAAAAATATCCGCATTTACAGGAAATCCACGGTTTTCACATGAATGATTTCGGTGCGATTGTGGCAGCGGCTTCATTGGCGCATGACATTGGAAATCCGCCATTTGGACACTCGGGTGAAAAAGCAATCGGCGAATATTTTTCCATCGGAAACGGAAAACAATTCAAAGAGCAATTGTCTGAAAAGCAATGGCAGGATTTAATTGATTTCGAAGGAAATGCAAACGGATTTTCAGTTCTAACCGCAAGCCGCCCGGGAATTGAAGGCGGATTGCGGATTTCCTACGCAACACTTGGCGCATTCATGAAATACCCGAAAGAAAGCCTTCCAAAGAAACCAACATCCAATATTTCAGATAAAAAATACGGTTTCTTTCAATCAGACAAGGATTTCTTCGCAGAAGTCGCCAAAGAACTCGGAATGATCCCGAATAAAACCCGAAATGATATTGGTTTCGAACGCCATCCGCTGGCTTTTTTAGTCGAAGCCGCCGACGATATCTGTTATACGATAATTGATTTTGAAGACGGAATCAACCTCGGACTGGTTTCGGAAGATTTCGCGCTCGAATACCTGATCAAACTTGTAAAAGACAGGATTGATAAGTCAAAATACAATTCGCTTACCACAAAAGAAGACCGTATCAGTTACCTTCGCGCCGTTGCAATTGGCAGCCTGATTGAAGATGCGGTAAATGTGTTTATTGAAAACGAAGAAGCAATCCTGCAAGGAAAATTCCATCAGGCGCTGACGGATAAAAGTAAGTATAAAGCGCAAATGGATGATATCATCGAACTTTCAGTTAAAAATATTTACCAAAGTCGCGAAGTGATTGAAAAAGAATTGGTTGGTTATCAGATCATCCAAACATTATTGGATAAATTCATCACGGCATTCAACAATAAGTTCAACGGAAATGCTTCGAATTACGACAAGCTGATCCTCAAAATGCTTCCTGAAAAATTCCTTGAAGAAAAAGAAGATTTGTATAAAAGACTATTGCACATCTGTCATTATGTATCACTTCTAACAGATGGGAATGCGCTGGAAATGTATAAAACAATCAACGGAAATAAGCAGGTTTAGATTTTAGAAATTATAAACCAATCCAACGCCGATCATTTGTTTTAACTGGACTTTTGGGCCAACTTCAACCTGTTGGCCGCCAACTTCTTCCTTCGCTTTAATGTCGTCGTCATAAATCATGTGAAAGCTGATGTTCGCCTTTACATATTGATTCACGACTAAATCAAGCGATGCCTGCCAATCAATATCAACATTCCCGAACTTATTGATGTAATCCGAATATAAATTCAGCCGGTTTTCAAAATTGATGTTTTTAACAACCTGGCGTTTAACATGGCTTGTAACTAAAAAACCTAATTCTGTTCGGGTTTTCTTTCCTTCTTTTATCAGGTTTCCGTCAAGGTCATAAATCGCCTTTGCAACACCAAAAGCTCCCTGGTTTGCAAGGCGTTGGTTTAAAACCATAGTGTTTTTCATTGTAAGCGGTGAAATATAAACATTCACTCTTTCCTTCTTATTTGCATATTCTGCACCAACTCCAAGAAAAGTGTAAGCCGGCGCAAACGGTTTGGAAATGGATAAACTCGTATTGGGATAATTGTAACCGCTGGTAAATTGTGTATTGAAATTGAATTTAGCCGAATGGTACCAATTTGATAGCGTATCACGGCGGTAACCGGCAGTTGAATTGAATTGGAACGCGTCGTCGGTCTTGCGCATTTCAACGCCATCTTGTTTGTTAATACCATAACGCACGATCATTTCATTTCCCCATTTTAGGTTTCCATTGGTATAAATACGGCTGAAATTCCCTTTAAAAAGCCCCGAAACCGAACTAACACCACCCGCGCTCCAGTTTACAAAAGCGATTTCACTTAAATCAAAACCAATGGTGTTTTTTCGTTCCCAATGCGTGACCGGCGCCGGGATCTTTACTTTTATTTCCGTTTCGACGGTTATAATCGTGTCTTTTGTCTGCGCATTGACCGTGGCTGAAAAAAGTAGGATTAAAAAAGTGATTATGGCAGAAAATCTCATTTCAGGTGGAAAAATTAAAGTTTTGCAAAAGTCGTCATTTTACATAAACGGAAAAAAGATTTTCCAGACTTTTAACGTCAATTTTGCTAAAATGTTGTAGCTGTTCGATGGTTCCGTGTTCAATAAATTCATCCGGGATTCCAACGATTTTGATAGTATTTTTATAATTATTTTCAGATGCGAATTCAGTAATTGCGCTTCCGAATCCGCCTTTTCTAGTTCCGTCTTCAATCGTAATTATTGAATCAAACTTCGAGAAAATTTCATGCAGCGTTTTTTCATCCAAAGGTTTTATGAATCCGAAATCATAATGCGATATTGTTTCAGGATTTCCAATATTTTCCAACGCTATAATTACGTTATTTCCGATAGTTCCTGTTGAAAGAATTGCAGTTTTAGTGCCTTTTTTCAGAAGTTTTGCTTTCCCGATTTGTATTTCCTGATACGGACTTTTCCAGTTTACAGAAACGCCACGACCACGCGGATAACGAATTGCGATAGGATGCTTTAAACCTTTTTGTGCTGTAAAAAGAATGTTCATCAGCTCGGTTTCATTCAGCGGTGCATAAACAATCATATTCGGAATGCATCGCAAATAGGCAATATCGAAAACGCCATGATGCGTTGCGCCATCTTCGCCAACCAAACCGGCGCGGTCAAGGCAAAAAATTACCGGTAAATTTTGTAAAGCAACATCGTGAATAATCTGGTCGTAGGCACGTTGCAAAAATGTCGAATAAATATTGCAGAAAACAACCATTCCCTGCGTCGCCATTCCGGCGGCTAAAGTCACGGCGTGCTGTTCGGCAATTCCAACGTCGAAAGCGCGTTCAGGAAAAACATCCATCATGAATTTTAATGAGCTTCCCGAAGGCATTGCCGGTGTAATTCCGATGATTTTTTCGTTTTTCCTTGCAAGATCCAAAACGGTCAGGCCAAAAACATCCTGGTATTTCGGAGGAAGGTTTTCTTCAGATTTATAGATGATTTCTCCTGTAGTTTTATCAAATTTTCCCGGCGCGTGGTATTTCACCTGATCGAGTTCGGCTTGTTGCAAACCTTTTCCTTTGGTTGTAATAATGTGGAGGAATTTCGGGCCTTTTGTTTTTTGAAGGCGTTTCAATTCTTTAATAACCGCAAAAATATCATGGCCGTCAATCGGGCCTGAATAATCGAAATTCAGCGATTTGATCATATTATTCTGCTTTGGGTTTTTTCCTTCTTTTACAGATGTAAGATAATTTTTAAGCGCACCAACACTCGGATCGATTCCAATTGCATTGTCATTTAAAATGACTAAAAGATTCGCATCGGTAACGCCCGCATGGTTCAATCCTTCAAACGCCATTCCGCTTGCAATTGATGCATCGCCAACAACGGCAATATGTTGTTTCTCAGAATCACCTTTTAATTTTGAAGCAATTGCCATTCCCAATGCAGCGGAAATTGCGGTTGATGAATGACCGGTTCCAAATGTGTCATATTCGCTTTCACTCCTTTTCGGGAAACCTGAAATTCCGCCAAGTTGCCGGTTAGTTTCAAATTTATCTTTTCTTCCGGTCAGGATTTTATGTCCGTAAGCTTGATGCCCGACATCCCAAACCAATAAATCTTCGGGCGTGTTGAAAACATAATGCAAGGCAATCGTAAGTTCGACAACGCCAAGGCTCGCACCCAGATGGCCTTCTTTTACCGAAACGATATCGATGATAAAATCACGTAAATGTTTCGCGAGTTGCGGAAGTTCAGATTCGCTTAACCTGCGTAAATCTTCAGGATTTTGGATATGTGAAAGCAAATTTTCAGGCATATCACAAATGTACAAATTGAATTCCTATTTTTGTCTTATGGAAAACATTTTCACCGACGAATACTTTATGAAAAAGGCTTTGCAGGAAGCCGAAATCGCTTTTGAAAAAGGTGAAATTCCCGTTGGTGCACTTGTCGTCATTAATGATAAAGTTATCGCGCGAAGCCATAATCTTACTGAAATGCTCAATGATGTGACGGCTCACGCCGAAATGCAATCAATTACTGCTGCCGCGAATTTCCTTGGTGGAAAATACTTAAAGGATTGTACGCTTTATGTAACGCTCGAACCTTGCCAGATGTGCGCGGGTGCATTATATTGGAGCCAGATTTCTAAAATTGTTTTTGGCGCTTTTGATGAGCAACGCGGGTTTACGAAAATGGGAACGCAATTACATCCGAAAACCAAAGTAATTTCAGGAGTTTTAGCCAATGAATCGGCTGATCTGATGCGCCGGTTTTTTGTCGAAAGGCGCAAGTAACAAGGCTTCAGAATTTTCTTCTAAAAAGAAACGTTTCTTCCTGCAATATTCTTGACACTTTAACAGTTATGGCAAAATATTACGACTGTTAATTTTCTATCTTTAACTACTAAACTCTTAAAACATGAAAGCTAAAGGATTACTTTGTGTGCTTCTTGCCGTGTTGATTTTTCAATCGTGCAAAAAAAAATCAGCCGACTTCAATTCGGATTTTTCATTGTTTAAAGAGCATATTTCAAATTTCACCGGCGGAATCGTTCCTGCAAAATCGGATATCCGTGTCGTGCTTACAACTGAAAACAAAAACTGGAAACCCAATCAGGTTCTTGATAATGATTTTTTTGATATTTCTCCGGGAACCAGCGGGAAAGTTATAGCACTTTCGTCAAATACGGTTGCGTTTATTCCGGAAAAAAAGTTAAAACCGGATACAGAATACCGCGTGAAATTCCGTTTGTCCAAAGCAAGTAAAGTGCCGGAAGAGCTTGCCGATTTCAAGTTTACGCTCAAAACGATTAAACCTGATTTTATTGTTGAAACTCACGATATCCAGTCGTACAGCAATTCCTATCAATATCTGAATGCGGTTATAAAAACGGCTGATGAAATGGATGTGGAAACGGTTTCCAAACTACTTTCTGTAAAGTTTAATAACAAAAACCTCAAAATTAAATTCGATAATTCAAAAAAATCCGGGACAGAATTCAGGTTTATTATTGACAGTATCCAGCAATTTACAAGTGAAAGTAATTTGGTTATTTCTTACGATGGTGACGATGCAGATATTGACCAAAAGGGTGAAATCGAATATAAAGTCGCGCCGGTAAACACTTTTAAAGCCGTCAATATTGAAATTCCCGATGGAAACAATCAGTCCTTACTTATCAATTTTTCGCAACCGCTTCAAAATGATCAGGATTTCAGCGGATTGGTTTCGATTCCAAATGCAAATAACCTCAAGTTTACAACACAAGGAAATCTTCTCAAGGTGTATTTCGACAATGAAAAACCTGTTAGAAATGAGAAAATAGTTGAACAACCTGCCGTTGCAGTAATTGATTCAGTCGCGGTTGAATATGTTGAAGAAGATTACGAACCGGAAACTCCTGTTTTTTCGGGGAGAGTTTTACTGGAAGTTTTTCAGGGAATTCAAAGTCAGTATGGTTTAAAGATGAAAGAAAATTACAGCGAAGAAGTTTCTTTCGAACCTATAAAACCAAATGTCCGTTTGATAAAAAGCGGAACAATCCTGCCAAGTTCCAACAATCTTAAACTAAATTTTGAGGCAGTAAATCTTCGTGCTGTTGATGTAAAAGTGTATAAGATTTACAAGAATAATATCCTGCAATTCCTTCAGTATAATGAACTCAACGGAAGCCAGAATCTTAAGCAAGTTTCCCAGCCGGTTGCAAAAACAACGCTCAATTTAAGACAGAGCCGATTGGTAAATACTTCAAAATGGAGTACTTTTTCACTCAATTTGTCTAAAATAATTGAGCCTGAACCTGGTGCGATTTATCGGGTTGAGTTTTCATACAAAAAAGCGTATTCAGTTTATCCATGCGCGGGTTTAAATAAGGAAGAAGAGCATAACGAAGAAGAAATCGATGAAAATGATGTCAATTACAGTAATTATTATGAAGATTATTATTACGATGATTACCAATGGCGCGAACGACAGGATCCTTGCTCACAATCGTATTACTACAACACAAAATTGGCAACAAATATTCTGGCAACAGATCTTGGCGTAATTGCAAAACGCGGCAACGATAAATCCTTTTTCTTTGCGGTAAGCGATATTGTTTCAACAAAACCCATTTCCGGAGTAACGGTTGAATTATACACGTATCAGCAACAAAAAATCGCTACGGAGAAAACCGATTCTGACGGATTTGCAAATTTCAAATTGGATAAATACGCTTATTTCGCTATCGTTTCGAAAGGAAATCAATCAACTTATATAAAACTTGACGACGGTTATTCGCTTTCAGTAAGTAATTTTGATGTCTCGGGCGAAACTTTGCAAAAAGGCCTGAAAGGTTTCATATATGGAGAACGCGGCGTTTGGCGTCCTGGCGATGATTTGTATTTGTCATTTATATTGAATGATGCCGCAAATGAACTGCCGGAATCGCATCCTATAAAATTTCGTTTGTCAGATCCGAATGGAAAAGTAACCTATGAAACGGTTAAGAAATCTAATGAAACCAATCATTATAACTTTGTGGTTCCAACAAATTCAGAAGCGCCAACCGGAAGTTGGGAAGCGCAAGTAAGCGTTGGCGGAGCGAAATTCTACAAGAACATTAAAATTGAGACTATAAAACCAAATCGTCTCCGAATCAAAAATTCTTTCCGAAATCCTGTGCTTTCTCCGGATGTTCCAAATACCGCTGATTTACAAATAAACTGGCTTCACGGTGCTGTCGCAAAAAACCTGAAAGTAAATATGCAGGCGAAATTCTCACAACAAACCACAAGTTTTAAAGGTTTTGAGAAATATGTTTTTGATGATGTTGTCCGAAAGTTCAGCACTGAAGAAATTACCGTTTTTACAGGTCAGACAGATGCAAACGGCCGTGCCTCGGCGGTAATCGAGCCAAAATTGCAAGGACAAGCTCCCGGAATGCTCAAAGCTTCCTTCATTACAAAAGTGTATGAAGAAGGCGGTGATTTTAGTACAGATGTCATGACGGCAACCTATTCGCCTTATAAAACTTACGTCGGAATCAAAATGCCTGAAGCAAATAAATACGGAATGCTCGAAACCAGAGCCAATAATACTTTTGATATTATAACGGTTGACCAAAACGGACGCCCAAAACCGGTACAAAACCTTCAGGTAAAAGTTTTCAAAGTAGAATGGCGCTGGTGGTGGGATTCATCCGAAGATAATCTTTCGAATTTTAATTCGGCGAATGCAACAACATCATTTAAAACATTCGTTGTTTCAACAAATGCCAGCGGAAAAGGAAGTTTTAATTTTTCTGTAACCGATGAAGAATGGGGAAGGTATTTAATCCGCGTTTCAGATTTACAAGGCGGCCATGCTGCCGCACAAACGGTGTTAATTGATTGGCCAATCTGGTCAGGAAAAATAAGGAACACTAATGCGCCAACCGCAAGCATGCTTGTTTTCTCAACCGATAAAAAGAAATATGCCGTTGGTGAAAAAGCCAAAATATCATTTCCTTCAAGCGAAGGCGCGCGCGCGCTGGTTGCTGTTGAAAATGGAACAAAAGTGATACAAACGTTTTGGGCTCCAACTAAAAAGGGAGAAACAACAATTGAAATTCCTGTAACTGCAGCAATGGCGCCAAATGTTTATTTTAACATTTCCCTGCTTCAACCGCATGGCTCAACTAAAAACGATTCACCAATCAGAATGTACGGAGTTGTTCCTATTGAAGTTGTCGATAAAAATACAATCCTCGAACCTAAAATCGCAATGCCTGATGTTCTAAAACCTGAACAGCCGTTCAATATAAAAGTCAGCGAAAAAACCAGTCGGGAAATGACCTATACGATCGCAATAGTTGATGAAGGATTGCTTGATTTAACACGTTTTAAAACCCCAAATGCGTGGGATAGCTTTTACATTCGTGAAGCATTAGGCGTAAAAACCTGGGACATTTACGATGATGTAATTGGCGCTTATGGCGGAAAAGTTAACCAAATTTTCAGCATCGGTGGTGACCAGGATTTAGGCGGAGGAAAAGCCAAAAAGGCAAATCGTTTCAAACCTGTCGTAATTTACCTCGGACCATTCAAATTAAAATCAGGCGAAACCAAAAACCACGAGGTGAAACTTCCTAAATACATCGGTTCAGTTCGGACGATGGTCGTTGCGGGGAATGCTTCTGCAAGCGCTTATGGAAGCGTCGAAAAAGCTACACCTGTTAAAAGTCCGCTGATGACACTGGTTTCGCTTCCGCGGAAAATATCGCCATCGGAAAAAGTCACTGTTCCGGTCACGGTTTTCGCAATGGAAAAAAACATTAAAACCGCCACAGTCCAAATCAAAACCAGTAACGGTTTACGCATCATCGGAAAAACATCTCAAACGGTAACCTTTACGCAACCAGATGAAAAAATGGTCTATTTCGATCTTGCCGTTGGTGGCGCAACAGGAATTGGAAAAGTTGAAGTAACGGCGGTTTCCGGAAAGGAAAAAGCAACATACGAAGTAGAAATCGATATGACAAATCCGAATCCGGTGACAAATACTTTTACAGATGTCATTCTGGAACCAAACAGTTCCAAAACAGTTTCATGGGAGACATTTGGAATCGCCGGAAGCAATAAAGCGCAACTCGAGCTTTCATCCATTCCGACAATAGACATCAACAGAAGATTGCAATATTTGATAAGCTATCCTCACGGCTGTGTTGAGCAAACTACTTCGGCTGTTTTTCCCCAATTGTACCTTTCGGATATTGCCGATCTGGATGCTGGAAAAAAAGCAACTATCCAGAAAAATGTCTCAGCCGGAATTTCGCGTTTGGGGAATTTCCAGTTAGCAAATGGCGGATTTTCGTATTGGCAAGGCAATCCTGTTGCCGATGATTGGGGAAGTTCCTATGCCGGGCATTTTTTAATTGAAGCTGAGAAGAAAGGCTATGCATTGCCCATCAGCTTTAAGCAAAAATGGATATCGTACCAACAAAAAGAAGCTCGCGGGTGGAGATTTTCGGCGCGTTACGGAAATGATCTCTCACAGGCATATCGCTTATATTCATTGGCTTTGGCAGGTTCTCCGGATTTGTCATCGATGAACAGGCTTCGCGAAACCAACGGAATTTCAAATGAAAGCAAACTTCGGCTTGCGGCAGCTTATGTCCTCGCCGGACAAAAATCGGCCGGAATGGCATTGCTCACAAAAAGCAAAATTGATGAAAGCGGAAGTTCATACAATTACTATTATTATGGTTCGGCTGAGCGTAACCGCGCTATGGCATTGGAAACACTGATCCTGTTAGATCAAAAACAACAAGCTTTCAGCATGGCGATCAAACTTGCTAAAGAAATGGCTTCAGAGGAATGGATGAGCACTCAAACTGCGGCATATTGCTTATACTCCATGTCGAAATTCGCACAAAGCAACGGCTCCAAAGGTATAGAAGTCCAATTTACAAAAGACGGAAAAGCGACCATACTCAAAACTCCAAAAACATTCATCGATCGAGATTTACCTATAAAAGCAGGAGCAAACGGAATCACAATCCGTAATACCAAAAATAATACAGTGTACGTTCGTGTGCTGAATTCAGGAATCCTTCCAATAGGGCAAGAGCAACCGGTTCAGAACAGCCTCTCGGCGAAAGTTATATATAAGGACAGAAAAGGCGCTATAATAAATGTTTCAAAAATTGCGCAGGGAACCGAATTCATTGCCGAAGTGACCGTAGCAAACCAACGCAACGAACGTGTCGAAAACATTGCATTGTCACAAATCCTTCCATCTGGTTTTGAAATCGTAAATACGCGGTTCACCGATTATGGTGATACGGCAGCCAACATAGCCGATTATATCGATATCCGCGATGACAGGACAAATTTCTATTTCCCGCTCAAGGCAAATGAAACCAAGACGTTTCGTGTTGTGATCAATGCATCTTATCTCGGAACGTATTACCTTCCGGGCTTGCAGTGCGAAGCGATGTATGACAATACTTTCCTCGCAAGAACAAAAGGACAATGGATTCAGGTAGTGAAATAGTGAAAGAAAATATCCGTAATTTTTCGCAACGGATTGTCCAAACCATCCGCCGCAACAAGATTAAATCAAGCCTGATTCTGTTGCTCTTGGTTGTGTATTATTTTTCGCTTCCGCAGAAACTATTCGAAGCACCCTACACGACTGTTATTGAAAGTAACGAAGGCGAACTGCTCGGAGCTAAAATAGCACGTGACGGCCAATGGCGCTTTCCGCAGCAGGACAGTATCCCGGATAAATTCACGCAATGTATCGTACAGTTTGAAGATCGGAATTTCTACATCCATCCGGGTTTTAATCCGGTTGCAATGGCGAATGCGGCGCGTCAGAATTATTCTTCGGGACGCGTGGTTCGCGGAGGAAGTACGCTCACGCAACAGGTTATCCGCTTGTCGCGAAAGAACAAAAGCCGGACGTATTTTGAAAAAATCATCGAAGTTATTCTTGCAACACGCCTTGAATTTCGATATTCGAAAGATGAAATCATTAACCTTTATGCAGCTCATGCACCTTTTGGCGGAAATGTCGTCGGCCTCGAAATGGCTTCCTGGCGTTACTTTGGCGTTCAGCCGCACCAATTATCATGGGCTGAAAGCGCCACACTTGCTGTGCTTCCGAATACGCCGAGTCTGATTTATCCGGGGAAAAACCAGCAAAAGCTTCGTGAAAAGCGCGACCGTTTATTATCGAGATTATTATCTGAAAAAATCATCGATAAGGAAACCTACGGGCTTGCATTACAGGAACCATTGCCTCAAAAACCCTTCGAGCTTCCGCAAACCGCACCGCATTTACTGCAAAGAATTGCCAAAAAACATGAAGGCAAGCGCATTAAAACCACAATCCAGACAGCGTTGCAGGATCGTGTGAACCAGTTGGCGAAATACTACTACAATCAGTACAGGCAAAATGAAGTACACAATCTTTCGGTATTGGTCATCGATATTAAAAACAGGGATATAATCAGTTATGTTGGGAATTCTCCAACAGATACGCAGCATCAGAAAGATGTAGATATCATCAGCGCACCTCGAAGCACCGGAAGCATTCTCAAGCCTTTGCTTTATGCTTCAATGCTAGATCAGGGCGAACTCTTGCCAAACACATTAATTGCTGATATTCCGACGCAGATTTCAGGATACAAACCTGAAAATTTCAACCTGACTTTTGACGGGGCCGTTCCAGCACACCGCGCATTGTCACGCTCACTGAATATTCCCTCGGTTTTGATGCTGCAGCAACATGGCGTTAATAAATTTTATGAGGAATTGCAGCGTTTCCGCTTAAGCAATATTTCCAAAACTGCCGATCATTACGGGCTTTCACTGATTCTTGGCGGAGCCGAAAGCAATCTCTGGGATTTGTGCCGTACGTATGCCGGAATGTCGTCAACGCTAAATTATTTCAATGAAAACCAGGCAAAATACAGAACAAAAGAGTTTTCCGAACTTAATTATGACAGCAGTTTCTACAATGATTTTGGGGACGAAAGCTATCAGAAAAGCATTATCGGTGCTGGAGCAATTTGGCTCACCTATAATGCGATGCAGGAAGTTAACCGCCCTGAAGGCGATGAAGCCTGGGAATTTTATGACAGTTCACTGCAATTGGCATGGAAAACAGGAACTAGTTTTGGCAACCGAGATGCATGGGCAATCGGAGCTAATTCGCGTTATGTTGTAGGAGTTTGGATTGGAAATGCATCGGGAGAAGGAAGGCCGGAATTGACAGGAGTTTCAAGTGCTGCGCCTCTTTTATTCGATGTTTTTCGTTTGCTTCCGCGGAAGCGTTGGTTTGTAAAACCATTGAATGACCTGGAAGAAGTTGAGGTTTGCAGTTTGAGCGGATCATTGGCCAAAGAAGGTTGCCCTGTAGTAAAGCAGTTTGTTTCTCTGAAAGGGAAAACGACAAAATTATGTCCGTACCATAAAACCGTCCATCTCGATAAAACCGAAAGCTATCGTGTAAACAGCAATTGCGAAGCTGTAGAAAATATCGTTGCCAAAGCATGGTTCATTTTGCCCCCGGTAATGGAATGGTATTATAAAAACCAACATATTGGATACAAGCCTTTACCGCCTTTGAGGGGCGATTGCCGCGGAATGCAGGAACAAACAATGGATTTTATTTATCCAAAGCAGGACACGAAAATCTATCTTACTAAGGATTTCAACAGCAAAGTGCAGCCTGTGGTGCTTAAAGTAGCGCATGGAAAAGCGGAGATGCAACTTTTTTGGTATATGGATGCGCAATTTAAAGGAACTACCAGGACGTTTCATGAAATGATGGTCGAGCCGCAAACCGGAACTCATGTTATTACGGTTGTAGATGAGGAAGGGAATGAAATCCGAAGGAAGATTGAAATCGTGAAGTGATTTCATATAAGAATTTTAAAAATAGTATTTTCCTAAAAATGACATGTAAAACATACTTGTCTGAAAATTTAGAAAAAAGACGGTTTTTCCATAAAATCGTGTCAGGGGGAAATGGTATCTTACCTTCAGGGAAGGGGAAGCATTATATCCCATATAAAAAACTCATTTTTCTGAGTACGGTAATTCCACATATTTTGTTAAGTATTGCATTTGGATTATGTTATCCACACCATTTTAATACAATGCTAAAATAAAAAACCGCCTCTCATTGAAAGGCGGTTTTCTTTTAATCTACTATTTCATTTCCTTCTTTGTCAAAGAAATGATACTCCAAAAACGTGTAAGCGTCACGCGGGATAATCTTGATCCATTTTTTGTGCTCAAAAAACCATCTTGAACGCATTGATGGAAACCCTTTGGATAAATATGCCGCTACGAAAGGATGTACATTGAGTACTACTTTGTAGTGGATTTTTAGTAATCTTTCTAAGTCGGACGCGATTCTGTCTATAATCAGGATTGGAGCTTCAATTTCTCCATTTTCATTATTTGGATCTTCTTCTCTGGTCTTGATGATGACTTCTGGCCGTACTCTTTGTCTTGTTATTTGCACCAGCCCAAATTTGCTTGGCGGCAAAATCTTGTGTTTGGCTTTATCGTCGCTCATTTCCTCTTTCAGGAAATCGAACAGCACCTTTCGGTTCTCGGGGTTCGACATATCGATGAAATCGACAACAATGATTCCGCCCATATCACGCAAGCGTAATTGCCTTGCGATTTCGGCGGCGGCGATCATGTTTACTTCGAGGGCAGTGTCTTCCTGATTGGTGGCTTTATTGGAACGGTTTCCGGAATTTACGTCTATAACGTGCAATGCTTCGGTATGTTCAATAATAAGATAAGCGCCCTTGCTCATGGAAACGGTCTTTCCGAATGAAGTCTTGATTTGCCGTTCAATATTGTATTTCTCAAATATTGGCGTGTCCCGCGACTGGTAATGCTTTACAATTGATTGTTTAGACGGTGCGATTTCCTGAAGGTAATCTTTCGTCTGGTAAAACAACTCTTCATCATCGATATGGATACCACTAAAGGTATCGTTAAATACGTCGCGAAGAATTGAAGAAGCCCTGTTAAGTTCTCCCAAAACTTTTGACGGATGATGAGCAGTTGGTAATTTTTTACACATTCCCGACCATCTGTCGAGTAATGTTTTTAAGTCTTTGTCTAATTCGGCGACTTTTTTGCCTTCAGCAACGGTACGTACAATTACGCCGAAGCCTTTTGGTTTGATGGACTGTACAAGTCGTTTAAGACGGTCTTTTTCTTCTTTTGATTCGATTTTTTGTGATATCGAAACACGGTCAGAAAAAGGAACGAGAACAATAAACCTACCGGCAAGGGAAAGCTCGGAGCTGATCCTTGGCCCTTTGGTAGATATAGGTTCTTTGACAACTTGTACCAAAATGGACTGATTGGCGCTTAACACATCTGTGATAACGCCGTCCTTGTTTATCTCTTTTTCAAACTGGAAGTTTTTCAAAGAGAAGTCTTTTAATTTACCTGCGCTTACAAGCTTTATGAATTTCAGTTGGGAAGCAAGATTAGGGCCAAGGTCGTGATAGTGTAAAAAGGCATCTTTTTCGAAGCCTACATTTACAAAAGCAGCATTGAGCCCGGCGACTGGTTTTCTGATTTTGGCCATAAAAATATCGCCAACCTGGAAATCGCTTGTTTCTTGTTCTTTGTGTAATTCAATTAGTTTTCCATCTTTTAATAAGGCAAAATCTACGGCGTCCGAATCTGTTCTTACAATCAATTCTTTATTCATTGCTGCAAATTTTTATCCAAACTCAATTTAGTTTTAAATCTTTAAGGGTTTGAATTTTAAGTCAAATGACGAAAAAAATAAAAATTTAGAACTTTTAAAAGTCTAGATGGATTAGTAATTTTTACAGGTGTTTTTATAACCCGAAGGCACAAGCGAAAATCGTCTTGAGCCCTTTTCAAAGAACTTAAAATAAATTGAAAAAGTAGTACTAGACTACTTTTTCTTTTTGTGACGATTAGCTCTCGATCTTTTTTTACGTTTGTGAGTTGCTATCTTATGTCTTTTTCTTTTTTTACCGTTTGGCATAATCTATTGGTATTTACGGTTAATAATTAATTAGTTTACAGGAACTTCTGTATTGTTTTTTACGCTTTCTACAAAAACTTTTGCAGGTTTGAAAGCAGGAATATTGTGGGCAGGAATTTTAATAGTGGTGTTTTTAGAGATGTTTCTTCCTGTTTTTTCAGCTCTTGTCTTGATTATAAAACTTCCGAAACCTCTCAGATATACATTATCCCCTGTTTCTAGTGAAGTTTTTACCTCTTCCATGAAAGATTCTACTGTAGCCTGAACTTCATTTTTCTCTAATCCTAATTTTTCAGAGATTTTCGCTACGATATCTGCCTTTGTCATTTTCGTTATATATTAAAAGTGTTATTATTTTTTTGGGCTTGCAAATATACAAATTAAAAAAACATATTTTCAAACTTAATTCCCGAAAATTTAACTTGTTAGCTCAAAATATTTTTTAGAAAATTACTCATTAACAAAATTAGGAATATTTAATGAGAAAAAAATTGTAGATTAAGTGCTAAAATTGTAGTTTTGTGAATTGCAATGTGAGTTGTTTTTTCTATGGGTGATATTGTAAAGATTGTTGATGAACTTGACAGGAAAATCAAAAAAATGATTTCCAAGATAGATGATTTGGAAAGAACAAACGATTCGTTACGTTCAGAATTGTCTTTTTATCAAGACAGATTTCGTCAAACAGAAACTGAGACCAATAATCTTCAAAAACAAATAGAAAATCTAAAGACAGCAAACGCATTGCTTGGCAGTGAAGATTTTAAAAGAGAAACTAAAATTAGAATAAATTCGATAATTCGCGAGATTGATTATTGTATAGCACAACTTTCGGACTAAATAATGAGTGAAAAACTGAAGATAAAAATATCAATTG
>CAZSDN010000016.1:0-21216 GCA_964605595.1 uncultured Flavobacterium sp.
AAGTTCTCACAGCAGATTTACAGTCTGCCCTCGTTGGCCGCTTGAGTATCTCCCCGTGGCTTGAACCGCTGCAAATATAGGAACAGTTTTGATGTTTGCAAACTAATTTACCAGATAATTTGCCTAATATTTTTAATTGGTTGGTACTGAAATAAATAAAAACAACTGAGGTTTTTTCTCTCTTTGTCGACGCTGCCTTTATGTTTTCTAAATGTAGCTTTCAAAAGTTCTTCACGCTGCTTCAACAATTTCCCGCTGCATTGCGGTAAACTTTACATCATACGCAAAAAAAAAAATCTCCTGTTGGGGAGATTTTAAATTCGATATAGTAATTATTCTAGTTTCCTAAAATTGAAGCTACTTTATTTCTCAATTCAGCACCACGCAGGTCACGTGCTATGATGGTGCCTTTTTCATCCAGAATTAATGTTGCCGGGATGCTTTTAATTCCATACATGACAGCAATCGGGTCTTGCCAGAATTTCAGGTTGGATATATGTGTCCACATAAGCCCGTCCTTTGCAATGGCTTCTTTCCATTTTGCCGCATCTCTGTCCAGCGAAACGCCAATGATATTTAAGCCTTTGTCATGAAATTCATTATAAAGTGCTACTACATTGGGGTTTTCTTTACGGCAGGGGCCGCACCAGGAAGCCCAAAAATCGATTATGGTGACTTTTCCCAATGATTGCTTTAAAGATACTGTTTTGCCTTCAGGGTTTGGAGCCGAAAAGTCAGGGGCATCATTTCCTATTGCTATCGATACAAAAGTGTCAATCCTTGATTTTAAAGCTTTTCCAAGTTTCGTGTTTTTGAGCGATTGGTCAAGGTTGTTGTAATTCTTGGTGATTTTCTTGATATCGGCATCGGGAGCATTAAACATATTGTCAATGAATAATACGGATAAATACGATTTTGGGTTCTTCTCAGGGAAACCGGCCGACAAATTGATCAGCTCATTATTCATAAGGTTCAGCTCTTTTATAAGCTGGTTTATGGTCACTGTATCCGATTTGGTCTGCGCCTCGGTAAACTTCTGTACATTGGCTTCTTTAAAAACCTGCATTTTTTGCTGGATTTTCATCGCCGACCTGTTGAAACCGTATAAGTCGTCATTGCTTTTTGTACCGCCAATTTTACTTTTGCCAACACTGTCTTTATAAATGGTGAAGTTGATTTTACCTTCTTCCAAAACAAAAGCCACTTTATCCTGTATTCCCTGGACTTCAAGGAAATGTATTCCCGGTTCAGGCGTATTTCCTTTAAAAGAAAACTTCCCGTCAACAACTTTTGCGCTATCGATAAGGACAATCCCTTTTACAGGATCCTGTAACTGTATGGTAACTTTATTCCCGTTTTGAATTCCGGCAGCTGTGCCGGAAATAGTATAATCGCCCGGAGCCAAAATAGCAAACGATACTAACGATAGGGTAAGAAGTAAAAGTCCGGATATTCTTTTCATGCTTTTTCGATTATGCTCCTAAAAGTGAAGCAACTTTAGCTTTTAATTCATCGCCGCGTAAATCTTTAGCGATGATTTTTCCGTTTGCATCAAGCAGGAAAGTTGCCGGGATTCCTTTAATGTTGTATTGCTTTGCAATTGGATCATCCCAGTATTTAAGGTTTGAGATTTGCGTCCATGTCAACCCGTCTTTAGCGATCGCTTCTTTCCATTTTGCGTCGTCGCCGGGTCTGTCAAGTGAAACACCAATGATATTAAGGCCTTTTGCATGGAATTCATTATAAAGAGCCACTACATTTGGATTTTCCTGGCGGCAAGGCGCGCACCATGATGCCCAAAAATCAATCAGTGTAACTTTGCCCAATGATTCTTTCAACGAAACGTTTTTTCCGTTAGTATCGGGAGCTGAAAAATCAGGAGCTTTGCTTCCAACCGATACGGCATTTAAAGATTCAATTCCTTTATTGATTTTCTTGCCTTCTTTGGTATTTTTCAGTTTTTCGTCAAGCGAATCGAATTTCTTCTTTAGTTCGGCTCCATCCTGATCCGGCTGATTGGCCAATTGTCCAACGAACAAAAGCGATAAATAAGATTTAGGATGTTTCTCGATTTGGTTTTCCATCAGTTTTTTGAACTGGTCTTCATAAACTTTATTGCCTTTTATAAGTGCATTTCTTGTAACAGTATCCTGTTTTGCGGCAGCTTCAGTCCATTTGGCCATGTTGGCTTCCTGGTATTTTTGCATTTCCTTGCTGATCTTCTCGTATTCTTTAGTGTAAACGGCCAGTTGGTCATTGCTGTAAGTACCGCTAACTTTACTTTTTCCGAGTGTGTCCTTATTTATAGTCATTGTGATTTCACCATTTTCAAGAACAAACGGAAAACCGCCCTGAATGTCTTTCACCTGGATAAAATGGATAAAAGGATCGTTTACCTTTCCTTCAAATTCAAATTTTCCGCCGGCTACTTTTACCGTATCAACATGAACCATTCCGGTAGAATCCTGCTTTTGAAGATATACTTCGGTACCGTCTTTTATGCCGTCAGCTTTTCCGTTGATAATAAATTCGTCCTGGGCCGTTTTATTACACGATACAAAAACAGTAACAAATGAAAGCAAAAGAATCATTTTAGCGCTTATCGACGCGTGCATTTTCTTGTATTTTAGAATTCTCATTTTAATTTATTTTTTGATTTTAGTGTGCAAAAGTATTTTAATTTTTGAACTGTGCTGTACTATTTAACCTAAAATTTAATTTTTAGGCAGAAAACGTTATTTTAATGTTGAAGGGCAAACAAAATTTGAAAGTGCTATATTCGTTTTTCGGATGCCGCTCATTCCTTTTTCTACATTTATCATATTGTGAAAACCACGTGATTTCAGGATTGAAGCCATGATTACCGAGCGGTATCCGCCGGCGCAATGAATGTAAAACGTTGCTTCCGGGATTTCATTTAAACGGTTATTGACAAAGTCCAACGGAATGTTTAAAGCACCGGGGATGTGTTCTGCCTCAAATTCACCGGATTTCCGTGAATCTACCGTGATCGATTCCGGATTGATCTCAGATGCAAACTGTTCCGGGCTTATAGATTGGATGCAATCGGTTTCAAAAGAGGCAGATTTCCATGAATCCATGCCGTTTTTAAGATAACCAAGTACATTGTCAAATCCCACGCGTGAAAGCCGTGTAATTGTTTCTTCTTCGCGACCGTTAGGCGTTACAAGCAAAATGGGTTGCTTTACATCCATAAGCAAAGCTCCTGCCCAAGGTGCAAAATTTCCCTGGATTCCAATAAATATCGCCCCCGGAATATGTGATTTTACAAAATCATCTTCGTGGCGCACATCAAGGATTACGGCTTCAGACTGGCTTGCAATGTTTTTGAATTCAGCAGGTGTAAGGCCTTTAAAGCTTTTTGCGATTATAGTGTCAAGGCTTTCGTATCCTTCAATATTCATCATTACGTTTTGCGGAAAGTAGGCAGGCGGTAATCCCAAACCATCAAGAAGCTCCGAAATAAATTCATCACGCGTCATATCGGCACGCAAAGCATAATTGGTCTTTTTTTGGTTACCCAAAGTATCGGTAGTTTCCTTGCTCATGTTTTTCCCGCAGGCGCTTCCCGCTCCGTGGCTCGGATAAACAATCAATTCATCTGAAAAAGGCATTATTTTTTTGCGCAAAGAATCATATATTAATGAGGCCAGTTTTTCCTGCGTTAGATCTGTCGCCATTTCCTGAGCCAGATCCGGGCGGCCAACATCGCCTATGAACAGCGTGTCGCCGGTAATGATTCCGTGGTTTTCTCCGTTTTCATCTATTAAAAGGTAACAGGTACTTTCCATAGTATGCCCCGGAGTGTGGATTGCCTTTATGGTATAATGGCCAACTTTAAATTCCTGGTTGTCATTGGCGATAACCGCTTCAAATTTTGGAGCCGCCGTTGGCCCGTATACAATTTCAGCACCTGTTTTTTTTGCCAGGTCTAAATGTCCCGAAACAAAATCGGCATGGAAATGCGTTTCAAAAATGTATTTGATCTTTGCATTGTCTTTTAGGGCTTTGTCAATGTATGGCCCAACTTCGCGGAGCGGGTCGAAAATCGCTGCTTCTCCGTTGCTTTCCAGGTAATAAGCTGCTTGGGCGATGCATCCGGTGTATATTTGTTCTATTTTCATGATGGGAATTTGTAATGCAAATTTAACTAGAAATCGGATAAGATTTTAAAAGTATCAAATTCAATTTAAAATATTCGTTTCCTGCTTCACTTTAACGAATGCTTAAGTTATTGCAAATGAAAAAGGTTTGACGAATGGCCAAACCTTATTAGTTATTGTGGGAATATTAATCCTGATTGGTTTTCTTCCTCCATGTAAATGAGGTCAATATATGCCTTTTTGCAAAACGGGCGGGCGAATCGGCGTTGACCATTTTTATGTAAGTTGCCTTTGGTACGCTGATATATTCATAAACGCTTCCGTTTGAAAACTCGATAATTAATCGTCCTTCTACAAAATTATAATCGGTTATTGTAGAAGAAGCAATGGTTTCGTTGTATTCCGGAAGCAGTTGCTTAATCGTTTCAGGATTGATGCTTACCAGGAAATGATAGGCTTCAATAATCGATTTGCTTCTTTCTTCAGCTGCTCTTAATCCTTCGTCATCGCCTTGAAATTTATCAGGATGTGCATCTTTCATCGCATTCCGGTAAATAGTTTTCAATTCTTTTAGTTCAACAGTTTTGTCTACTTCAAGCAGTTTTCTGTATTCAACAATTTTTTTCATAAAATTTTTAAGAAGTTGTATGTTAGAACGATAGGGTGTTTTTTTTAGGTAGCTATCGTTCAAATTTTTTGCAAAGGTACACTATATAAATGCAAGATACAATTGTTTTCTAAAAGTTAAAAAAAGGTTATTTGGGCATATTATACCGGTCATTCTTCGGGGAATGAATTATTTATGCCTAAATTGGCCCCGATAATTAATTCAGTGGCATGAAAAAAATACTACTCACAATTTCGTCGATTTTGTGTTCTATGGCTATGCATTCACAAGTAGTCATTAATGAAATTGATACCGATACTCCAAGCACCGATGTACAGGAGTTTATAGAACTGAAATCTTCAACACCGTTTTTTTCGTTAAACGGATATGTAATGGTTTGTTTTAACGGAGGCACAACAGGAACAGGAAATTCGGCATACTACACATTAAGCCTCAATAATTTAACTACCGATATAAATGGTATTGCAACTATCGGAAATAATCTGGTGGCGCCGGTTCCCGATAAGTTTTTGCCTAACAGTACATTCCAGAACGGCCCGGACGCAGTAGCTATTTACACTGGAAACGCCTCCGATTACCCGATTGGTTTTACGGCAACAACGACAAATTTGGTTGATGCAATTGTTTACAATACGATTTCGAACCCAAACGGAGCTAATCCTACTATTTTGATTGCAACGCAGTTAATGTCTGATCTGGGAGTAACCGTTGGCGTGTTTGAAAACATAAATAATCAGATTACGACTCAGTCCATTCAAAGGAAAAACGACGGGACTTATGAAGTAAAAACCCCAACTCCCGGTGCAAATAATGACGGCAGCGGAGTTTTGTTCAATGGGATCACGATAAGTGTTCCGGCTTTTGAATATACTGAAGGCGAATCGTTCCCGATAACTTTTACGACACAAAACCCTGTAACCGAAAACCTGACTTTTACTTTCTCGCTTAACAACGGCGGATTCAATAACGCTGACTACACTGGTAATACAACAGTGAACATCGCAGCAGGGAATAACACTTTTACTACAATAATCACGCTTGTTGATGATGACCTCGACGAAGGCGATGAATTACTGAAAATAAATATGGGAAGCATTCCCGACGGTTACAAGCGCATGAACGACAATGTTGAAGTACGGATCATTGACAATGACTTTACAACAGCAACCTGGGGAACTCCATTAAACCCGACGCGCGGCCTTGTATCCAGAAACATACCCGCAGGTTATTATGATTCCCTTGAAGGAAAAACCGGTGCCATTTTAAAGCAGGCAATCCAGGATATTATAGCCAATCCAAATGTGGTTCGCGCACAAAATTATGGCGATGTTACGGATATTTTAAAAGATGCTGACCAAAATCCTGCAAACAGCAACGAAGTTTGGCTGATGTATGTTGAACAGGGACGTTCAAAGTATAAGTTTCAAAGTACGGCAAGCAGCACAGGGTCGTGGAACCGCGAACATATTTTTCCACAGTCGCGCGGTGGTTTTACCGACGGAACCAGTTCAAACGCAGACGGAATTAATATTTGGCTGCCAACCAATGCCGATGATATTTTAGCAGGCCATAGCGATGCACATCACATTCGTGCCGAAGACGGACCGGAAAACAGTTCAAGGAACAACCGGGATTATGGCACGGGAGTCGCTCCTTCCAATAATGCATATAACGGTCCGGCCACAACACAGGGAAGTTGGCGTGGCGATGTTGCGCGGTCACTGTTTTATATGGAATGCCGCTACAATGCGCTAAGCCTGGTAAATGGTAATCCGCCGGATACAGGTGATGCCAGTAAATTTGTCCTGGGTGATTTGGAAACATTGCTGGTTTGGAATACTACCGATCAATCGGATGATTTTGAAATGAACCGGAATAATGTGATTTACAACTGGCAGCAAAACCGAAATCCGTTTATTGATTATCCGAGCCTGGCCGATCATATTTGGGGTAATAAAATTGGCGAAGCTTGGTTCTCGACACTTTCAACAGATAAGAATAATGTATTGCAGGTAGCGGTTTATCCGGTTCCGGCTAAAGATTATATTGTAATTTCCGGAATCAATGAAAGCGGAACGTATAGCATTTCTAGCATTTCCGGAGTTGAGTTATATAAAGGCAATTTCACGGGAGAAACCAGAATTCCGCTTCGTTTATCAACAGGAGTTTACCTCGCAAAGATTACATCCAGTAATAAAACTGCAGTCAAAAAAATTGTAGTCAAGTAAATTATAAACCGGATTATTTCCGGTTTTTTTATGAAATGAATTCTTCAAAAAGCCTTTGAAGCGTTGCATCTAAATTACTGCACATTCCGGGATGCGGGCGCGATGTCTGCAAAACCGAACTCCGTACCGCCGTTAACCATCTGAATCTTGACGGAGCATCCATTTGTGCGATTGGGCCGCCGTCTTTATCGCCTGCCGCAATTTTTCCGAATGCATCCAGGTAACGTTTTAAATCTTCCAAATCCAAATCGCTGGTAAATAAACGAAGCTTTTTTTCATCAATCTTCCATATTGTTTTAATGAAACGCGGATTTTTGCAAAAAAGCACTATGCCCACATTAAAGAATTCTTCGCGCTCAACTTTTGGAACAACCCGAATTACAGCATATTCATATAGATTTTTGTCTTGCATGTTGTGCTTCTTTTATAAAAATGTCAGAATGTAATCTTCTGGTTTGTAAAAATTCAAAGTAAATTTTCCGAATCTGATCGGGAGTTTCATCAGCATCTTCCCATTGAAGCCAGGCTTCAGGGATCAGGTTTACAATGCCGCGCAACTTTTCATCTGTAAGCAATGTTGTAAACTCCCGGTTGACTTCTTCGAGATTTGCTGCCTGGTTTAACAGTACGTGGTCTTTTATTAATGAAAATGGGCTTTTGGCATGTTCTTCCCAACGCGACCATGAATGATGGAAATAGAATGCCGCACCGTTATCAATGATCCATAATTCTTTATTCCAGATCAGCATATTGGTGTTTTTATATGTCCGGTCGATATTGGTTATAAAAGCATCAAGCCATACGATTTGAGATGCAAGTTTTGAATCGACCGTAGTAACAACCGGGTCAAATGTTAACGCACCCGATAAAAAGTGCAACGCAAGGTTTAAACCCTGGCTTCCTTGCAATAAATCCTGGATTTCTTCATCGCCTTCAGTTCTTCCGAAAGCTTCATCAAGATTTGCGAAAACCAGCTCTGGAATCCTGAGTCCAAGCGTCCGCGCTATTTCTCCGCCCAAAAGCTCGGCGATCAATGCTTTGACACCATGTCCGGCTCCTTTAAATTTGAGGACATATTTAAAATCATCATCGGCTTCAGCCAGTGCCGGCAACGAGCCGCCTTCACGTAACGGCGTGATATAGCGGGTAACATTAACCGTTCGTAGTTGCAATTGATTATCCATTGGTAAAATATTCAGTTGTAAATTTACATAAAAAAACCTCCGGCAAAAGCCAGAGGTCGTTTATTGATGGTGCTATTTAAAGTAATTCGTCTGTCGTGTTTGTATCTGGCGCATCATCGGCAGAAATAGAATTTGATTGTTCTTCATCCAGATCGATGTTGTCCCTTAAAATGTAATCGTCTTGATTGAAAGCATCCGAATTCCGGCTGTTTGGCGCGTGCGTTTTCCATTTTTCCGAACGTGTTTCATCATTGCCGAATTCAAGATAATCAGAATTGCTGACATGTTTTTTTTCTTCCGTATAACTCACTCCGGATTGCTCGAGGGCAAGGTATTTATCGGGTGAGGAATATTTATAATCCTCGTCTTCATTTTCCTGATGTTGGCGTAAATGCGTGTTGTTGTTTTTATTTTGATGCGGTTTATGGTTTTCACCCTGTTTTTTATTCGTCTCCATAGCTTTAAGTTTTAGTTGTGATTACAATATGTGTTCTCTCAAATTTACGCTTTAAAGCCACGGATTGCTGTTACAGTTCAGTTAAATTATAAAACCCAACCTTCTAGTTCAATGATTTATTTCGCAATAACCAACCGGTTTCAGTGTGGAAAATCTGTATGTCGATGCGCCTTTCGGGATCTTTCAATAGTTGGCTTTTGAAATCAGATTTTGTTGTTTCGGATTCTGCTTCAGGTTTAAAAAAGTTTTTCCATATTGCAAATAATTCCGGATAGGCTGCGGTTATTTCATTCAGTTTATAAGTGATAAATTCAGGACGTGCCGCATTAATGTCTTCACCGGCATTGTAAAATGAAAAATCGATCGTAATAAATGCTGAACGCTGGGCTTCCGTAAATCTGGCCTTTTCCAGATCTTCATCAGTAAGTTCGGCCTGAACGAAACGAAACCTGAGGATTCCTGCGTTATGCGATTCTTTTGTACTGAAAAGCCTGTATTTTATCGGAGTAATAGCTACAATTTGCTTTGCGAGTTGCGTAGCGCGGTTTTTGTTTTCTGCCCGTTTAAGCTCTTCAATCAGTTTGTAATCCTGTGCATTTGCATTTGAAAAAATGAATAAATACAGAAATAAAGCAAGTAACTTCATATTGTTTTTTATGTGGTTATTCATCATTTTCTTTTCTTCTCCTGGTATTTCCTCAATGAAAGTATTGCTGTTGCCTGAATTTTGTTTTGCATAAATCCTGTCCATCCTAAAAGCCAACCGGTCAAGCCCATTGCCTGTTTGCACCAGTTCCAGAAATTAAAATGATCGGTATGGCGGATAATGAGATTGTCCTTAAACTGAAACCTGGCGGTCACTTCATTTACAACATTTCGCTGTGTTTTGCTGAAAATATAGGTTGCGATCCATTTTGCAGAACCTGAATCTTTCCCGGCTTTTATATCAAAGAACTCGATTTTAAGGTTTCCATTACTTCTTTCAATGAGCATTTCCCACATATCTGCGGCGTCTTTTCCTTTCAGGATTCCAAAAGCAGGATCTTCAAATTCCACATCAGGATGATAGCAACTGCGCATTCCTTCGGCATCACCGTTTGCAAAAGCCGAATAAAATGTTTCGATTAATTCCTCGTTCTGGGTCATGTTTATTGATAAAGTGATTTAATTTCTATTTCTGTTTCAAAACTATTGCGAAGCGTTTTATCTGCTTTCTCAAAATAATCTTTCTTGTTGGTCGCAGTAAAATTACCGATTCGATTGCTAAAACTACTTTCTTTGCCTTTGACCGTAAAACGGATGTCTTTAATAGCCACCGATTTCAGGCGGTTCATTTCTGGAATTGTAAAATTGTAATAAGCAACCGAAGTTTTGTTGGCGGTTTCCCGATTGCCTTTGTCGGTACAGGTTATTATGGTAAAATCATCAAGGAAAAGATAAACCGTTCCTCCAATAAACATTTCGTCATTTGTCACGTCTATTGCGAGCCGAAGTAAGCCGCCTTTATCGGTTTTGGCAACTTGGACTTTCAGAATCCCCGAATAAACATAATTTTTGCAAATAAAATCCCATTCATTTGTTGCTTTAAATTGTTGTCCGTTTTGTGTAATTGTTTGTTGTGAAAAACTGCTTATACTAAAAAGTAAAAACAGGAAAATGGGCATTTTTGACATTTATTTTTAAGGTTAAGGTTCAAATTGGTCTTTCCAGTCGCGTGACTTTATAGCACTCACTTTATTATCTTCATTCATATATACGCGCAGTTCTTTTTGCGTGTGCTTCCATTGGTAATCGGCTTTATATCGGTATAAGACAATATTGTCTTTTTTGTTTACAAGCGTTTCCACCAAACGAATATCGTCAAATTTACCATATTTTATTCTAAATTTCTGACAAGTTTTTGTAAGGCGTTCCTGCGTCGTATTTTTGATAACTTCCGGCGTTGCCTCATTAGCTGTAAACGGCTTAAAGCGCGAAGTATTGCATGTCATTAAAACCCGTTTTCCCAATTCATAGGCTTTGTTTTTTTGTGCGGCATTGGTTTCGGTAAGCGGAATTATAGTAAATTTTGCTTCTTTTGCTTCTGGTTTTTTGGATTTACATCCTATCGCAAAAACGCTGATACATACGATTAATACTATTTTTTTCATAGGGGCTGAAGTTTTTTGTAACAGATTTGTCAGGTACTTTTTATAAAAAGGTTATCCAGATAAATTTAAAATAAAAAAGCCAACATTTAAAATCCTGTTGGCTTTATAACTTTAAATTAAGAATTATTATTTTTTGATTTCGACTGATGAACTTTTACTGTTTACTCCAACTTCAGTTTTTCGGTCGCCGTTTTTTGTGCTTACATTAACGCCGTTTGCATCAACTTTTACGGATGTTCCGTTAGATTCATCAACTTCAGGAACAGGCGGCGGAGGTGGAGGCGGCGGAGTTTCAACCGGAATTGGTGGCGGAGGCGGAGGCGGTGCCGGAATGTCTTTCTTACAGGAAGTGAAAAATCCCAAAGACAGGATCGCAATTAAAATGATTTTTTTCATAATGATACTTTTTGATTATTGTATAAACTCTGGAATTGTTGGGTTTAGTATAAAAAAATAACGTTCTAAAGTAGTTAATTTTAGAACGTTATCAATTTAATTTACGAAACAATTAATACAAAGACGGATATTTCGCCGGGTTTGCTTCATGCATCATGCTATAGATTTTTTCATAAATATCTTCAGATGAAGGTTTAGAAAAGTAGTCGCCGTCCGTTCCATAAGCCGGGCGGTGTGCTTTTGACGCCAACGTTTCCGGTTTGCTGTCCAAATGTTTATAAGCATCCTGAACATCTACTATCTGTTGTAAAATATAAGCCGAAGCGCCTCCCGGAACGTCTTCATCAATCACTAATAACCTGTTTGTTTTAGCAACGCTTTTTACAATATCCTGATTAATATCGAATGGAAGCAAAGACTGAACGTCAATGATTTCACAGTCAATACCGATTTCCAGTAACTCTTTTGCTGCCTGTTCTACCAAACGCAAAGTTGAACCGTAAGAAACCAACGTAATATCTTTTCCTTCTTTTATTGTTTCAACAACACCAATCTGGGTTTTGAATTCACCCAAATTTGAAGGCATTTTTTCTTTTAAGCGATAGCCATTCAGGCATTCAATAACCAATGCCGGTTCATCGGTTTCAAGCAAAGTATTGTAAAATCCCGCCGCTTTTGTCATATTCCTCGGAACCAAAACATGGATTCCGCGAATGGCATTAATGATCATTCCCATTGGCGAACCAGAATGCCAAACGCCTTCAAGCCTGTGCCCGCGAGTTCTGATAATAAGCGGCGCTTTTTGTTTTCCGCGTGTGCGGTATTGCAGAGTTGCCAAATCATCACTCATAATCTGGATTGCATAAAGCAAATAATCCAGGTATTGAATTTCGGCAATCGGGCGCAAGCCACGCATTGCCATCCCGATTCCTTGTCCTAAAATCGTTGCTTCACGGATTCCTACATCAGCTACGCGCAATTCGCCATACTTTTCCTGCATTCCTTCCAATCCTTGGTTTACATCGCCAATATTTCCGGCATCTTCACCAAAAACCAAAGTTTCAGGATATTTCGTGAAAATCGCATCAAAATTGTCGCGGAGAACCAGGCGTGCATCCGTATCTTCAGCATTTTCTTGATAAACAGGCGCAACTTCTTTTACCGAATAAACCGTTTTGTCTGATTCGGAAAATAAATGCGAACTGAATTTCGGCTGGATTTTTTCGGTATATGAGGTAATCCATGAGGCGAGCCTGTTTTTCGAATTTTCTTTTACAATCATCCGCAAAACTTTGCGTGCTGTAGAAAGTATATCCCTACGAATTGGTTCTTTGATCGATTTTAAATCGGAAATATGTTTTTCAATGAAAACTTTATTTTCGCTCGCTTCCGCAACCGACTGAAGCAAAGCAATCAACTCGTTTTGTTCTTCTTTTATCGGATTTACAAATGCACTCCAGGCGGCTTTTTTGCCTTCAAGGACTTCTTTTTTAGTAGTTTCGTCAATGGCGTCAAGTTCTTCGGGAGTTGCGATATTTGTTGCGATCATCCATAATTTCATCTGGCGGATGCAATCAAAATCACTTTCCCATGCCAAACGATCCGTGTTTTTATAACGCTCATGCGAACCCGAAGTCGAATGGCCTTGCGGCTGCGTCAATTGCTGAACGTGGATCAAAACCGGTACGTGTTCGACGCGGGCAATTTCTGAAGCTTTTTGATATGTGTCGATTAACGACGCATAATCCCAGCCTTTTACACAAAAAATCTCATAGCCGTTTCCTTTGTCATCACGCTGGAAACCTTTAAGGATTTCCGATATATTTTCTTTTGTCGTTTGATGTTTTGCGTGAACCGAAATTCCGTAATCATCATCCCAGACGCTCATTATCATCGGAACCTGTAAAACTCCGGCCGCATTGATTGTTTCAAAAAATAAACCTTCAGAAGTACTTGCATTTCCGATCGTTCCCCACGCGATTTCATTTCCGTTGATCGAAAAATTAGTTTTATTATTGATTCCACTAACGTTTCGGTAAATTTTTGAAGCTTGTGCCAAACCCAGCAAACGCGGCATTTGGCCTGCAGTTGGAGAAATATCCGAGCTTGAATTTTTTTGAAGTGTAAGGTTTTTCCAGTTTCCGTTTTCGTCAAGCGAATGTGTTGCAAAATGCCCGCCCATTTGTCGCCCGGCACTCATCGGATCATGGTCGATATCGGTATGGCCATATAATCCGGCGAAGAATTGCTGAATGCTCATTTCGCCAATCGCCATCATAAAAGTCTGGTCACGATAATATCCCGAGCGGAAATCCCCGTTTTTGAAAGCTTTTGCCATAGCCAATTGCGGAACTTCTTTTCCGTCACCGAAAATCCCGAATTTTGCTTTTCCGGTCAGTACTTCACGGCGGCCCAAAAGGCTGCATTCGCGGCTGGTAACGGCAATTTTATAATCGCTTATAACTTCTGTTTTGAAATCTTCAAAGGAAAGGGCGGCTTTTGTAGTAGCTTCGGTCATAAAATGTAGTCTTTCGTTTCTGAAACAAATTTAATTAAAAACTACATATTTCGGTTAAATTCAGTAAAAAATATAATTTGATTATTCGTAATTAATTCTAAAATCACATTTATTTGATTATACTTTTTTTATATAAATCAAGCTATCTTTATGAATAATTAAAAATTAGTCAGAATTATTTTTTGATTAAAACCATTTTCGGGTAAAAAGATTCACCAAAATGCGTGGATCGAGAGTCACGACAAAACGGATTTTCTCACCATATTTGGGCTGAGCGATTTCCCAGCCGTTATTGGAATATACCGGGAAATACAATTCGAAATAATCAGTGACAAGATTCAGGCGGATTCCGCTGTCGTAAACAAATCTTTCGCGCCTGAATTTATTTTTGATAAAACCCGCATCGCCATAAATTTCAACCCAATTCCAAACATTAAAACCCAAATTTGCGGTCGTCATCCATTGGTTTGCAAAAGGTGTATCAAGGCGCGATTTGAAAGCACCGTCGCTTAGATTTAACTGCTGGCTGAAAATCCCGGATGTTTCTGAACGCCCGTAATAATCATAATCAAAAAGATAATCAGTAGGCCTGTCCAATCCAAAACTAAAATAATCCGAATCGCTTTTATGGTAAAAGAAAGTCCCCGCAAAAAGCCGCAGGCTGATTTGGCGGTTATCGTTAAAAAGCCTTCTGAATTCGACTTCGGCTGAAACTTTTCCGAATTGTTTTGAAAACTGTAAATCGGTCATAAAATTAAAATGACGGATTGTTTCTGTCCTCGTATTAAAATATTTTAGATTGAAAACGCTATATCTTTCTGGCTCGTCAATAGGATTTAGTTCATAATGTTCTTTGTTGACCAAAACATTCCGTATCAAAATCAGCTGTTTTCGGTTTTCACGGAAATCTTCATCGCGAATCCGGAAATAAATGGCAGGATTGAATTTAAAATAAGCAACGTCAGGCGCATAATGAAAATAGGAACCGCTTGCCGTGTATGCAATATTATACAATTGGCTGTCGCGGTTATTTTGGTTAAAACCGATAGAGAAATTCCCGATCAGCGATTGTGTGTTTGGTGAATAAGTTGGATTTGCACTGTAAACGAACGGCTTGTTCAAAATGGCTTTGTTATGGATACGGATTCCAGGCGAAATTCCGTCATACAGATTATACAAAGCCGTAGGCGCATACAAAACCTGGTTGTAATGCGGATCTTCCAAATCTTTCATGACCGTAAATTTGAAAGGTTTATTGGCAATTTTGAAACCTTTCAGCGAATGCCAGTTGTTGCGCAGGTTGTATTCGGGAACATCGTTCTCATAATTTATTGCCAGCCTTTCCGCATCTTTTCTCGGAAGTGTAAAAGTGCTGTCGGTTTCAACATTTTCAAGCCATTCTTTAAATACAATCTCGTTATTTTTGATTCCGTAAACCGGAATTGGAACGTTCGCTTTTGTTGTATTTTTTAATGTAAATGTGACGCTGTCTTTGGTCTTGGAAACTCCACGGAATTTATAATCGATAATTTCCCTGGTATCAACAACAGTATTAAAAAACCAGTCGACATTTTTATTGGTTTGATTCTTTACATCTGATTCAAAATCAATGCGCCGTATTTCATTTTGTGAAACATTCTTTTTATAAAAATCGGAGACCGCTTTGTCCAGGTTTTCTTTACCCATGAAACTTCCAAGATATCGAAAACTAAGGCCGGCACGGTACTTTCCGGCAATTTGTTCATTAAATTTGATTAAATTATCTTTTGATTCATTTAACGGCTGGTCGAGGTTTTTCCGTGCCATAAGCAAATAAAAATAGCTGTACTGCTCATTAAACGGAAGATTCGTCAAGCGATAATTCCTCACAAGCCAGTATTTGGAAGCATTTCCCATCATTTTTGCATTCGGGTAAATTTCGTCCATATATTGCATCATGGTATAAATCTGGATTCCGTCATAAATCCAGTTATCTTTTCTGGGATCGAGCTTCAGCGTATTTTTGAGGTAATTGTTTATATAGGTTTTCAGGAATTTGATCTCGAATAAGAAATCGTTCTGAAACGGGCTCATGAATGACGGCAGCTGGTTCAGTCCATAAAAAGGATTCCGTTCGTAATCTGTTTGCGAAATTGTTATTTTCTGAAAAGGGAATTCGCCTATTTTGTCATTTACAAAACTCGTAACCCTGTCAACAAGCAACGCTTTTTGTATCGGATCCAGGTTGTTGTCCTTCAGATCGGTATAAACTTCAACGATTTCATTCTTATAGCGTTCAAACTGTAATTTAGGGCCAAGGAAAATACTGAAATCCGTACGGTTTTTTCCCGAAAGGATAATGGTTTTCGAATCACTGTTTATGATATCCAGGTCTGAAACCAACCGGATTCCTTCATCAATTCCAATTGAAACCTCATAATCTGAAGCCGCATTTGCAATATCATCCGAATTATTGTTGCTGTACAAAACGAATGCGCCGTTTTCAAACAGGGCAGGAGCGAGGAACCAGTTTTTAAGGTACATTTTCCGCTTTTCACCATAACCGTAACCGGTAAATTTGTCACTTGGGATTTTTACGGAATAATTCAGAAATAACTTTATTTCCTGATTTGGAAGAAGAACATTTTCCAATTCGGCTTTTATCAGATCGGGATGGTTTTCGGGCCTTGACCAATTTAAACTGGTTTGGCTTTCTGTTGAAATCGTAATGTCATTCGTACTTCCGCGCTCATGTTTTTTTGCTAGGTGAAAACTTCGGATAAATTCATCTGAAAAACGTTTTGCCAATGGCGTATTTTTAGATGAATACGAATGGTTCCAATCGTTAAGGATAATATGGTTTATGGATTCACTGCTTTGGTTTTTAAACAAAAGTTCCTGTTTTACCTTGAGCACTTTATTTTCAGAATCGACGATAACTGAAATTTTTGAGCTGTGCTGGGCAAGTAGTTTCCCTGAAAACAGGAATAATAATCCAAAGGCAATTTTATAAAATGATTTCAAATGATTTCTTTTACGGGCGTAATTATGGCGTTAAACACAATTTAGACGGATTTTATTGCTTTGGTTGCTTGGATTTTTGGTTTTTGAGCAGAAAATTTAACAGCTACAAATAGTATAATAATTGCGAAACTCTGAAAGTTCCGGTTTATCGCTAACATTTGTAGCTGTATTGTATTAGAAATTCGGGCTGAGCGTATATCTCTTATAGAAATTATCGAGCACTTCGACAACTTCGTCTTCAGTGTCGACGATGCGTATGAGATCCATATCGCCTGGGCTAACGGTTTTATATTTTTCAACTAAAATAGCTTTTACCCAATCAATCAATCCGGCCCAGAATTCTTTGCCTACAAGGATTACAGGGAATTTTGCTACTTTTTTGGTTTGTATCAAAGTGATTGCTTCGAACATTTCATCTAATGTTCCGAAACCGCCCGGCATTACAACAAATCCCTGTGAATACTTTACGAACATTACTTTTCTTACAAAGAAATAATCGAAATTCAGGTTTTTATCACGGTCGATATACGGATTGTAATGTTGTTCAAACGGCAATTCAATGTTCAATCCAACCGAAGTTCCGCCGCCAAGATGCGCGCCTTTGTTTCCGGCTTCCATGATTCCCGGGCCGCCGCCGGTAATTACGCCATATCCGGCTTTACTGATTTTATAGGCAATTTTTTCTGCCAAAAGGTAAAAAGCTTCATCAGGTTTTGTGCGCGCCGATCCGAAAATAGAAACACATGGCCCGATTCTTCCCATGGTTTCATAACCATTTACGAATTCGGACATGATTTTAAAAATCGCCCAGCTGTCATTTGTACGGATCTCGTTCCAGGTTTTTTGTTTTAAACGATCCTGGATAATTTTATCCTCGTCATTATCAAAGTCTTGTAATCTCATGTTTTTAATTAATAATGAATAATTAACAATTAATAATTATTCCAAAGAATTATTGTGTTTTTGCTAATGCTAATGTATGAATATCGTTATTGATAAACCGTAAAAAAAGCTTACGAAGATAATGTTTTTTCAATATTAATTATTCATTATTGACCATTAACTGTCACAGTTCCTTTTTCAGAAACTGCGCGGTATAGCTTTTTTTATTTTTCGCGACTTCTTCGGGAGTTCCTTTGGCAACGACTTCACCGCCGCCTTTTCCGCCTTCATACCCAATATCGATAATATAATCGGCAAGCTTGATAACATCCATATTGTGTTCGATAATCAGGATTGTATTTCCCTTATTTACGAGTTTGTTTATGACTTCCATCAAAACCCGGATGTCTTCAAAATGCAAACCGGTTGTTGGCTCATCCAGAATGTAAAATGTATTTCCGGTATCTTTCTTGGATAATTCTCCCGCTAATTTTATACGCTGCGCTTCACCGCCGGAAAGCGTTGTGCTTTGTTGTCCTAAGGTAATGTATCCCAAACCAACATCTTGTATCGTTTTTATTTTCCTGTGGATTTTCGGAATCAATTCAAAAAACGGAACCGCTTCATCAACCGTCATATTCAACACATCAGAAATGGATTTTCCTTTATAACGGATTTCCAAAGTTTCGCGGTTGAAACGTTTTCCCTGGCAGGTTTCGCATTCCACATAAACATCGGGAAGGAAATTCATTTCAATCGTTCGCACGCCCGAACCTTCGCAGGTTTCACAACGCCCGCCTTTTACGTTAAAGCTGAATCGCCCGGCTTTGTATCCGCGGATCATGCTTTCGGAAGTCATTGTAAATAAGTTTCTGATCTCAGTAAAAACTTCAGTGTAAGTCGCCGGATTTGAGCGCGGCGTTCGTCCAATCGGGCTTTGGTCAATGTCGATTACTTTGTCGATATGTTCTAAACCTTCGATTTTTTTATACGGTTTCGGTTTTTTTACGCCGTTAAAATAATGTGCGTTCAAAATCGGATAAAGTGTTTCGTTTATCAATGTCGATTTTCCGCTTCCTGAAACTCCGGTAACGCAAATCAGTTTTCCTAATGGTAATTCGATTGAAACGTTTTTGAGGTTATTTCCGGTTGCGCCGGTTAATTTTAGGAATTTTCCGTTTCCTTCGCGGCGTTTTTTAGGAACTTCGATTTTCATTTCGCCATTCAGGTATGAAGCGGTCATCGTATGTTCTTTGAGCAATGCTGCGGGCGTTCCTTTGCTAATAATCTTTCCGCCGTATTTTCCGGCTTTCGGGCCAATATCAATTACATAATCGGCGCGCTCGATCATGTCTTTATCGTGTTCAACGACTAAAACCGAATTCCCGATATCGCGTAATTGTTCAAGTGAACGGATCAGTTTTTCGTTATCTCTTTGGTGCAAACCGATACTCGGCTCATCAAGAATATAGAGAACGCCAACCAACTGTGAGCCAATTTGCGTCGCCAAACGGATTCGCTGCGCCTCGCCACCGGAAAGTGTTTTTGAGCCACGGTTCAGCGCAAGGTAATCCAAACCGACATTCATTAAAAAGTCAAGCCTGTCACGAATTTCCTTGATGATTTCCGAAGCGATTATAAGTTGTTTTTCCGAAAGATGTTTTTCCAGATTATGAAACCAATTGGTTAAATCAGAAATGTCCTTTTCGGATAATTCGGCAATATTTTGTTCGTTAATACGGAAATATAATGCTTCTTTCTTTAGGCGCGAGCCCTCGCAAACCGGGCATTTTATTTCGTCCATGAATTCTTTTGCCCAGCGGCGGATTGTTGTTGAACCGCTTTCGTCGTATTGATTTTGGATGAATTTAGAAATTCCCTCAAATTCAATTTTATACTCTTTCGTGATTCCGAGTGTTTTTGAAGCAACAGCAAATTTGTCGTTTGCACCGTTCAAAATTACGTCCATGGCTTCTTCAGAAATTTTCTCGATCGGATCAGTAGTTTTGAAACCGTATTTTTCACCAATGATTTCCAGTTGCTTGAAAATCCAAGATGATTTATATTCTCCAAGTGGAATAAAACCACCAGCTTTTATTGATAATTTCGGATTTGGAATAATCTTTTTGATGTTGATTTCATTGACAGTCCCAAGTCCGTTGCAATGTTCGCACGCACCTTTTGGAGAGTTGAAAGAAAACAAATTCGGTTCCGGATTTTGGTAGGATATTCCCGTCGTCGGGCACATTAAATTCCGGCTGAAAAAACGAACTTCATCTGAATCCTGGTCGAGAATCATCAACACATTTTCACCGTGGTACATTGCAGTTTTTATGCTTTCGCTCAGACGTTTTTCGTTCTCTTCGTTTTTCTCAACCGCAATCCTGTCGATTACAATTTCGATGTCGTGTGTTTTATAACGATCGAGTTTCATTCCCGGCGTAATGTCTTTGATTTCGCCATTGATGCGGACTTTCACAAATCCCTGTTTCGCGATTTGCTGGAATAATTCTCCATAATGGCCTTTTCTCGCACGGATTACGGGCGCAAGGATGTTAATGCGTTTTCCGTTGAAATTTTCAATGATCAAATCTTTAATTTGCTCATCGCTGTAACTCACCATTTTTTCGCCGGTATTGTAACTGTAAGCATCGGCGGCGCGGGCGAAAAGCAAACGCAGGAAATCGTAAATTTCGGTAATGGTTCCAACGGTTGAGCGTGGGCTTTTGCTCGTCGTTTTTTGTTCGATGGCAATTACAGGAGAAAGTCCGTCTATTTTATCTACATCCGGACGTTCCAATCCGCCGAGGAATTACCGTGCATAAGCCGAAAATGTTTCCACATAACGGCGTTGTCCTTCGGCATAAATCGTATCGAAAGCCAAAGATGATTTCCCTGAGCCTGAAAGTCCGGTAATTACAACCAATTTTTCCCTCGGAATGGTAACATCTATATTTTTGAGATTGTGCACGCGGGCACCTAAAACTTCAATATTATTTTCTGATTCAAGCATATTTTTAGCAAAATGCAAAGGTACAGTTTTGATTTGTAGATTTGATGCAAACCGGTTTGCAGATTTCTGCTTTTACCGTTAAACTTTAATTAATTTATTCGATGGTCATGGATTTCAGCTTACTTCTATACGCTTCAAGCGCAACGGCTTTAGAAACAAATCCTTCATAAACGCCGTTTTTGAGAACCGGAAGAAACGCAACTTTGCTTTCTTCAAATTTATTCATGACCGTTTCCATCGAATCGTTTTGGGAAACAATTGCTTTTGGCTGGCTCATGACTTCATGTATGCGCGTGTATTTTACTTTGAAATTACTGAAAATAATTTCGCGTACATCATTAAAATGAACAATTCCGACGAATTTTTTATCGTTATCCACAACGGCAAAAATTACCTGGTTTGAATGAGAAATCAAATCGACAAGCCTTTCAAGGTTTTCATCCGCATTGAGTGTGAGATAATCCAACTGGATAATCTGGTTGACATCGAGTGTTGAAAGCACGTTTGTGTCTTTATTGCTCGTAAAAACATGTCCTTTTTTCGCAAGATGCTTAACATCCATAGAATGTTTCTCGAAACGTTTTGAAACCGCAAAACTAATGGATGAAACAATCATCAGCGGGATCATCAATC
>CAZSDN010000016.1:21226-35029 GCA_964605595.1 uncultured Flavobacterium sp.
GTTTCGAAAAGAAAAATCCGACATAAGAACCGAGAAAAAGGGAAGGAGCGAAGTTTCCACCATTTCCGCCACTTCCGAGCGTAATTCCGGTTGCGAAAACTTTTACCATCATTGTCAATCCGACAAAAATCAAAAGCGCCCAGCTATTGTCGCGAAAATCTTTAAAGAGCGTATTTTCAAGTATTTGCCCTGGATCATTTTCGGATAATATTTTAATGCTTTCGTAACCTTCGCCAAAAAGTGTCGGAAAAATAAAAATGATCGCGGCCAAAAGCACTGATCCGTAAAGTGCCTTTTTGTAAGGTTTATAAGGCAATAAAGCAAAAATCCGTTCCAGTCGCTGGAAATTCCGCATATAATAAACCGCGATGAAACCAGTAAATAAACCCAACAAAATATAAAACGGAATGTTATGATAATCAAATGTTTGCTGCTGTTTGAAAGACAACAGAATGCTTTCGTCCAAAACAATTGCCGAAGTAAGCGCGCCTGTCGCAGCCGCAATCATAATTGGTGTAAATGCTGAAATGCTGACATCAACAAGCAGCACTTCGACAGCAAATAAAACTCCGGCAATAGGCGCGTTGAAAGCCGCTCCGATTCCGGCGGCGACACCGCATCCGATTAAAAGCGTACGTTCTTTGTAACCGAGTTTGTATTTCTGCGCGTAATTCGAGCCAAAAGCCGCACCGGTAATCACAATCGGGCTTTCCAAACCGGCCGAACCGCCTAATCCAACAGTTAATGAGCTGGTTACGATTTGCGCGTACATTTGTTTTTTCGGAATTACCCCGGCTTTTTTGGCAACCGCATATAAAATTTGCGAAGTTCCTTTTTCAATGCTTCCGCCGAGGATTTTTTTTACTACAAAAACCGTCAGTAAAATCCCGACAATCGGTAAAATACTATTGATGAAACTCAGTTTTAAAATTCCGTTGATATAAGTAGCAAAAGCAAAAACCGAGTGGGCGAATGTTTTTAGAGCGATTACAGCCAATGCCGCTGAAATTCCGACCAATACGCTGGAAAGGAAAATGAACTGTTTTGGAGTTAGCTTGCTTTGTCCCCAAACGAGAAGTAAATCGATTTTGAGGAAATATTTTTTAAACATTTTGACTTTTGTAAAACGTAAAATTAGTTTTTTCCCTTTGATAAATCTAGGAAATTATAAATTTTTCATGCCGAAGAATTGAAGAATGAAAATTAATTTATTTTTTGTTTCCAACCTTTTTCAAAAGTTCAAACTCTTAAAAAAGAGACGATGTTTAACCTAACCTTTTGAAATATGAAAAAAATAACTGCAATCTTAGCCTTATTGATCAGCATCGGAATTTATGCTCAAAATCCACAAATTAATGTAAAAGGCGCTGATTCCTCAAAAGTAAAAATGAGCCAAATGCTGATTAATGTCAAAATTGTTGGCAATATGGCTTATACGACTGCCGAAATGCATTTTACGAACAAAACCAACCGGCAAATGGAAGCCGAATTGTTATTTCCGTTACCGGAAGGCGTTTCGGTTTCACGCTACGCGATCGACATAAACGGAAAAATGCGTGATGCGGTTCCGGTTGAAAAGAGTAAAGGAAAGCAGGTTTTTGAAGCTATTGAACACCGCCGCGTTGATCCGGGTTTGCTTGAAAAAGTTGAAGGAAATAATTTCAAAACCCGGATTTATCCGATTATGCCAAATGGAGAAAGAATTGTTTTAATTGGTTATGAGCAGGAATTATCATCTTTTGATAAAAATAATCTTGCCTATCAGATTGTCAGTAAATATGCTCATAAGCTAGAGAAATTTGAAGTTGTTATTAATGTTTTGGGAACGTCGGTAAAACCTGAAATCATCAATGAGAACAACAATTCAACTGAAATTGCCCTTGCCGATTTAAAGCAAAATTTCCAGGCATCAATAAAAAAATCCAATTACCGGCCTTCGGAAAAACTGCTGATCAAAATTCCGGTTCAAACTGAAACCACTTCAGTAGCAATGCAATCGGTTGAAAACCAAAACTATTTTTATGCCAATACTTTCATCGAAAACAGCAAAATCCAAAAGAAAAGTCCGAATACGATTGGCTTGATCTGGGATGTTTCCTTAAGCTGCAAAAACCGGGATTTGAAAAAGGAGTTGGAATTACTCGAGAGTTATTTCAAGAAATTAAATTCAGTAAAAGTCACTTTATATACAATTAGCTATACTTTCAATAAAAAGCAAACTTATTCAATCGTTAACGGAAACTGGAGTGCACTTAAGTCGGAATTAGAAAACATAAAATACGATGGCGGAAGTAAATTCTCCCAAATAAAGCTTCCGCTACATGATGAATACCTTTTTTTTAGCGATGGAATGTCTACATTAAGCGACAACGAAATTACTTCCGGCAAGCCATTTTATACTGTAACATCATTGGTTTCTTCGGATTATTCATTCTTGAATTACAATGCATTAAAGTCGGGAGCTGAATTAATTAATTTAAATAATAAAAATGTAAAAGACGCATTAGAGCAACTGCTTTTCAGGAATTTGAAATTCCTCGGAATTAAAGAAAATTTTTCGGTTGCGGAAATGTATCCGATCGCCGGAACAAAAGTGTCAGGGAATTTCAGCGTTTCAGGAATTTCTTTAAAAGACAAAAATGAGATCGTGCTTTTATTCGGATATGATGATAAAATTGTGCTTGAAAAGAAAGTTTCACTCGATTTGCAAAATCAGGCAACCAGCGATATCAGTATCCAGAAATTATGGGCGCAGAAGAAAATTGCAAACCTGGAATTGCAATACGACAAGAATTCGGCTGAAATTGAAGCGGCAGGGAAAAAATACGGAATCGTAACCAAAAACACTTCATTGATTGTTTTAGAAAACATCAGTGATTATGTAATGTATGATATTGTTCCGCCGGCTGAGCTTCGCGCCGAATTCGACCAGATTATGAAACGCCAGCGCGAAAACAGGATTGCGCAGCAAAAAAGCAACTGGAATAATATTGAGAATTATTTCAATCAATTGCAATCCTGGTGGAATAAAGACATAAAGTACCAACAGCCGAAACCAATTCCGCAGCCAAAAATAAAAACTCCAAAACCGCAAAAAATCCGCAGGTCAGCACAAGCAACGGTTTCAGTAAACGGAAATGTTTCAGGAGTAATTACGGATGACTCAGGATTGGCGCTTCCGGGCGTTACGGTAATTGTCAGGGGAACTTCCACAGGCGTGCAAACAGATCTTGACGGGAAATATAGCATTGCCGCCAAAAACGGCGACACGCTCGAATTATCTTATGTAGGATTTAATCGGCAATCGTTCAGAGTTGGGCAATCAGGAACTTATAATGCAGTAATGCAAGATAATAACGCTGTATTGGAAAATGTAGTTGTGCAAGGTTATAGATCAAATGTAAAAAGAAGTCCAGTTTCTGCTGCTTCAACAATACAAGCCGCAAGTGATAAAGAATCTAAAGGATTTATTCAGGAGATAACATCCGTGATTCCAGGATTAAATATCGTATCAGGAAGTGGTGCGCCGGGAAGCAATACTTCGGTGATAAATAGGGATTCGCTTATTGCAAACCGGAATCTGGAAAGAATCAAAGTAAAATCATGGAGCCCTGAACGCACTTATCTAAAGATCATGGAAGCTGCGCCAGACGATAAAAAATATTTCGCTTACCTTGAATTAAGAGAAGATCAGGAAAACAATCCCGGGTTTTATTTTGACGTTGCAAACTATTTTTACAATTTGGGCGATCGTCAAAAAGCATTACTGATTTTGAGCAATATTGCCGATTTAGGTTTGGAAAACCATCAATTGTATAAATCGCTTACATATGTTTTTCGGCAATGGGAAGCATACGAAGACGCACTATTTACCGCAAATCAATTGGTGAAATGGAGAGAGCATGAACCGCAAAGCCATCGTGATTTAGCTTTAGCTTTGGAAGACAACAAGCAATACCAGGCGGCTTTCGATCAGTTGATAAAAGGTTTGGAAGTGAATTATTACGGAGAAATGAGCGGGCATTATCAAGGTGTTGAAGATGTAATTTTGATGGATCTGAACAGAATCGCTTCAGAGCATAAAAATATCAAGACAGACAAACTCGATAAAAAATACCTGAAAGAAATGCCGGTTGATGTACGAATTATTCTTAACTGGAACCAAATGGATACCGACATTGATCTCCATGTTATTGAACCGAACGGCGAAAAATGTTATTATGGCCACAGAAATACCGCGGCCGGAGCGCGTTTTTCAAAAGATTTTACACAAGGTTACGGCCCGGAGCAATATTTATTGCGCAATCAGATCAAAGGAAAATTTGTCATCAAGACCAATTATTTTGGAGAAAGCGCCCTGACAGAAAATGGCCCGGCAACTGTAATGGTCGAAGTTTACACCAAAAAGCAAAACGGTAAAACCGAACGAAAAATCCAAACCATACAATTAGGGAAAATCAGTCAAAATGAAAACCTGGCCGAAATTACAATCTTTTAAAGAAAAAATCTTCTCGTTTTCGGGAGGATTTTTTAAAATCCGACCGCTGTGTCATCGCCGCGTTTATCGGCTCCGGCTTCCAGCTTTCCGTCCGGGCGGATTAAAATTGCATCGACTTTCCCTATTACCGGAGAATTATTTTCATTTATCATGTATCCTTTTTGCTTCAGTTTTTCAAATGTTTCAGTCGAAAATCCCTTGGGTTCAAACATGATCTCATCCGGTAACCACTGATGATGAAACCTGGGCGCGTCGACGGCCTGTTGCATTCCCATTTTGTATTCATACACATTGAGCAAAGTTTGCAGAACGGATGTTATTATTGTTGAGCCGCCGGGCGTTCCTAAGACCATTGACAAAGCCCTGTTTTTTTCGACAATTGTCGGCGTCATTGAACTAAGCATGCGCTTGCCCGGTTCGATGCTGTTTGCTTTGGCACCAATTAATCCATAAGAATTAGGTATTCCGGGTTTTGCGCTAAAATCATCCATTTCATTGTTAAGAAAAAAACCAAGCTCATCGCAATAGAGTTTAGAGCCAAAAGCGCCGTTGAGCGTTGTGGTTACTGAGACCGCATTTCCTTCAGGATCTACAATCGAATAATGCGTTGTTTCATCACTCTCACTTATTGTGATATTTCCGTGGGAAACTTCAGAAGAAGGCGTTGCTTTTTCCCAATCAAAATTTCTCATTCGTTGTTTCAGATAGCCGTTTCCGAGTAATTTCTTGATAGGAATTTCAGTAAAATCGGGGTCGCCCAAAAAATAATTCCGGTCAGCATAAGCCCGTCTCTCGGCTTCAGTAATTACCTGAATGGCTTCGTACTGGTTGTGCGGAAACACAGTATTGAACGGAAATGGCTCAATCATTTTCATAATCTGCCCTAGCGTAATTCCTCCGCTTGACGGCGGCGGCATGGAAATTATACGAAGGCCTTTATAATTGAAAATTATCGGTTTTCTCCATTTGGCTTCATATTTTGATAAATCTTCCAAGGTTATGATGCCGCCATTTTTTTGGATGAAGGTTACCATTTTCTGAGCGGTTTCGCCTTTATAAAATTCATCCTTGCCGTTTTTCATAATCCGTTCAAGTGTTTCGGCGAGTTTCGGATATTTGATGATATCACCGGCTTTGTATTTTTTTGCAAATAAGGTTTGGTCTCCGCTTGCTTTTATAATCGCATTGCGATGTGCTTCAATTTGTTTGAGTTGCTTTTCAGTAACTACAACGCCTTTTTTGGCTAATGCGATTACGGGTTTTAAAATTTCTTTTATCGAGAGTTTTCCATGTTTATGCGCTTCGAATATCCCGGCAATTGTTCCCGGGACGCCCACGGCCATTGCGCCTTCGGTACTCAGGTTTGGAATCACATTCCCGTTCGAATCGAGATACATGTCTTTTTTCGCAGCCATTGGAGCTTTTTCACGATAATCTAAAGCACCGATCTGGCCGTAGGATTTTCGGAATACCATAAAACCGCCGCCGCCAATATTTCCGGCATACGGATAGGTAATAGCGAGAGCGAGTTCGGTAGCGACCATCGCATCAAATGCATTTCCGCCTTTTTTAAGTATTTCAACTCCGATTCTTGAAGCTTCTTCACGTGCTGAAACAACCATTGCTTTTTCGGTAACCAAACCTTCCTGAGAATTGCTGAAAAGCGAAACGAAAAGAAATGCGGCTAAAAATAATTGTTTCATAACGATTGTAATTTTTCCTTGGCGTAGCTCCTGATATCCTCAAAAAAAGAACTGAATTCCTTTTCGAATTCTGCATAGTGCAATTTAAGCTCTTCAACAGAAAAGCGCATATTGGATTTATTTTGCGTGCGATGGTCCATTTGGGATAAAATCCTCGCAATTCCTTCGACAGAGCGGTAACTTACCAGCCAATTGTATTGGATCATATAAGGCAAAAGGTTTTTTGTTTTTTCTGTCAGGATATCATGATTGGATTGAAGCGAATTGTAAAAATCACCAACAAAATCTTCTAATTTCTCCTCTGAATATTCCTGCCAGTTTTTGGCCAGGAAATGGTCGTAAAAAACATCGGCAATTACTCCGGCATAATGATGGTATCGCTCGTGGAGTTTTTTAGTGGTTTGCCTGAAAACGGGATGGACATCGGTATAAGAGTCAATCCATCGATGCAGGATAATGCCTTTTTGCACATCATCCGGAAAATCGTCAAATTGCTTGCCGCGGATGCCATCGGCCATGAAATTCCCAATCTTTATCAGATCATTGTCGCCGGAAAGATAAATGTGTGCAAGAAAGTTCATAGGCACAAGTTAATAAACAAACCGCAAATTCCAATTATATTATCAATTAACATTTTATATTTGTAGACCAAAAACAAAAACGATAATGACACTCATAAAATCCATTTCAGGAATCCGCGGCACAATCGGCGGAAAAACAGGAGACAACCTTACTCCGGTTGATGCGGTGAAATTTGCTTCGGCTTATGGAACCTTTCTTAAAAACAATATCAAAAAAGAAAAACTTACGGTAGTTATTGGACGTGACGCAAGGATTTCGGGCCCGATGATCCATAATCTTGTGGTAAATACGTTAATCGGACTGGGAATTGACGTAATCGATTTAGGTTTGTCAACAACGCCAACGGTTGAAGTGGCCGTTCCGCTTGAAAAAGCCGATGGAGGAATAATCCTTACCGCTTCACACAATCCGAAACAATGGAACGCGTTAAAACTGCTGAATGCAAAAGGAGAATTCCTTAGTGGCGCCGACGGGGCAAAAATACTTGAAATTGCTGAAGCTGAAGCTTTTGATTTTTCAGATGTTGACAGCCTTGGAAAAATTACCGTCAACGATGCATATATGGATATACATATTGACGAAGTTCTCGAACTTCCGCTTGTTGATGCCGAAGCTGTAAAAGCGGCTAAATTTAAAGTGGTTGTTGATGGTGTGAATTCATCTGGAGGAATTATCATTCCGAAATTACTCGAATTGATGGGCGTTGAAGTAGTCAAATTGTATTGCGAGCCAAACGGGCATTTTCCGCACAATCCTGAACCGCTAAAAGAACATCTTACGGATATTTCTGAGTTGGTCGTAAAAGAAAAAGCCGATTTTGGCATTGTCGTCGATCCTGATGTTGACCGTTTGGCATTTATCAGCGAAGACGGCGAAATGTTTGGCGAAGAATATACGCTTGTTGCGGTTGCCGATTATGTGCTGAGCAAAACTCCGGGCAATACGGTTTCAAACATGTCATCCTCAAGAGCGTTGCGTGACGTGACCAACAGCCACAACGGAAAGTATGAAGCCAGTGCGGTTGGCGAGGTGAACGTAGTAGAATTAATGAAGAAAAATAATGCGATAATTGGCGGCGAAGGAAATGGTGGAATCATTTATCCCGAATTGCATTACGGCCGCGACAGCCTTGTTGGCGTTGCCTTGTTCCTGACACATCTAGCAAACAAGAAAATGAAAGTTTCTGAATTACGTGCATCCTATCCGGAGTATTACATGAGCAAGAACAAGATCGAACTTACGCCGCAAATTGACGTTGATGCTATTTTAGAAGCGATGACAAACAAATATGCGCATGAAGAAATCTCAACAGTTGACGGTGTAAAAATAGATTTTGCAGATAATTGGGTACATTTAAGAAAATCAAATACCGAACCAATTATCAGGATCTATACTGAATCTTTATCGCAGGAAGCAGCCGATTCACTTGCTTTGAGGATTATTGATGAAATCAAGGCGATAGCAGGAATTTAAACATATTAACCGGTAGCGATGCCGGTTTTTTTATGGCTTGGTTTTTTATGATTTAAGTATATACATAAATTACACAATATTTGTTAACATTATTGATTCATTAGCAAATCAATAAAATATAATATCTTTGAAGCCAAATTCTGTGTATATGATAACCGATACTAAAAATCCCGAAACTTCCCTGGAGCATTATTTTGAGAAATTCCGTGACAATATTATCGGGATCGGTCAGGAATTTGATTCGCCTTTCGGAAGAAAGAAGATAATTTATACCGACTGGACGGCAAGTGGGCGTTTGTATCGCCCGATTGAAGAAAAGCTAATCAATGAATTCGGGCCTTTCGTTGCAAATACGCATACTGAAACTACGGTATCGGGAACGGCAATGACAATGGCATACCACCATGCCCGGAATATTATAAAAAAACATGTAAATGCCGGCCAGGATGATGTTTTAATTACCGACGGAACCGGAATGACGGGTGTTGTAAATAAATTCCAAAGGATTTTAGGGTTAAGGATACTTGAAAACCTGAAGCCGTTTACTTCCTTTCCGGAAGAAAACCGTCCGATTGTTTTTATTTCACACATGGAACATCACTCAAACCAAACATCCTGGCTCGAAACCGTAGCCGATGTTGAAGTTGTGCCGTCATGTGAGAAAGGGCTTTTTTGCCTGAATAAATTCAGCGAATTATTGCATAAATATAAAGACAGGTCATTAAAAATCGCATCAATTACTTCATGTTCAAATGTTACCGGAATTAAAACGCCTTATTATGAGGTTGCTAAATTGATGCATCAAAACAATGGTTTGTGTTTTGTTGATTTTGCATGTTCAGGCCCGTATGTAAAAATCGATATGCATCCTGAAGATCCGCAAAGCTATCTGGATGCGATTTTCTTTTCACCGCATAAATTTCTTGGCGGCCCGGGAACTTCAGGGGTTTTGGTTTTCAATAAAAAATTATACAGCAATAGTATTCCTGATAATCCGGGCGGCGGAACCGTTTCATGGACAAATCCATGGGGCGAGCATAAGTATGTTGAAAATATTGAAGACCGTGAAGATGGCGGAACTCCGGGTTTTCTTCAAGTTATAAAAACAGCATTGGCAATCCAGCTTAAGGAAGAAATGGGAATTGAAAATATCCTGAAACGCGAAAATGAAATCGTGGATTATGTTTTTTCGGAATTGGAAAATATAAGCAATATAAATATCCTTGCCGGACAGCATCAAAACAGGCTTGGAGTTATCTCTTTTTATATTGACGATTTACATTTTAACCTTGGCGTAAAAATGCTTAATGACCGTTTCGGGATCCAAACAAGAGGCGGTTGCAGCTGCGCCGGGACATACGGACATTACCTGCTTCACGTTGATCACGAAAAATCCCATAATCTGACTTGTATGATCGATTCGGGCGATTTGATCCAGAAACCGGGCTGGATACGTATGTCAATCCATCCGACAACCACAAATGAGGAAATCGTTTATGTTTGCAATAGTATTAAGCAATTGGCAGAAAACCATCAGGAATGGATGAACGATTACAAATACGATAAAAAAACGAATGAATTTGCACACATAAATTCAAAAGCTTTTGAAAAGGAACTGGTAGAAAAATGGTTCGAAAAACCGTCTTTTTCTTAAAATAGGATTTACTTTTTATTTCGGTGTTTCCAGCGTTTGTGAGTCCATAAATAATATTCCGGCGCTTCATAGATCTGTTTTTCAACCTCACGCAAATACATGCTGGTAATTTCATAATCTGGAATTTCCCGTGGATTTTCGACTAATTCCTGTAATGTAGTCTGATAATAACCTCTTTTTAATTTGGTTACTTTTACAAAAAGCATGTTCAGGTCAAGGCGTTTTGCAAGCATTTCGGCTCCGGTGTGAACAGGTACTTCATGGCCCATGAATATGCCCCAATATTTGGCTTTGGAAAGTTGCGGCGACTGGTCGCTGGCAAAACCATAAACCGCTTTGATGTTATGTTTATTGTTGTATTCGATCAGTTCAATTGATTTTTTCGATTCGACCAACTCGGCATTCAGCCTTGAACGGATATCGCGAACAAGCTTATCAAAATATTTATTCCCGATTTTTTTATAAATGGCGATACTTCTGAAATCAATATATTTTGCAATTACGACCAGCCATTCCCAACTTGCATAATGCCCGCACAACAATGCGATGCTTTTGCCTTTTTGTTCATATTCCTTGAGCAATTCGATGTTGGTAAAAGTGAAGCGTTTTTTTATTTCCTTATCGGAAATCGTCATTGTCTTGATCATTTCGAGGAACATGTCGACCATATGGGTAAAGAATTTCCTTTCAATCACCAGCCGTTCGCGATCGGAAAGATGCGGAAAAGTTAACGCAAGGTTTTTACGTACAGTTTGTTTCCTGTAACTAAAAACGCGATAAACAAAAAAACAGATGATATCAGAAAAAATGTAGAAAACTCTAAAAGGCAATATTGAAATACACCACAAAATCGGGTAAATCAACAAAAAGGCAACTAATTGCATAGAAAACAATTTTTTTTGCAAATATACTTTTAAAATTTGGATTTGCTGATTTGCCGAAACAGTTAAGATGTATTTGATTAAATTTGTGTACCAAAAAGAGAACAACATGAGTACAGTTTTAATTGCCCTGATTCTTATTAATGTGATTATCAGTTATAAAGGTTTTGAGGATATGAGTTTCTTTCGCAAATATGAGTTTCATATTGGAAGCATTCGTGCGGGTGAACAAATAAGGATGTTTTCCTCGGCATTTCTCCATGCCGACTTCATGCATCTGGCATTTAATATGATCGCACTGTATTTTTTTGCGCCAACGGTAATCGATTATCTGGGCAGCTTTTTTTTCCTCGTCGTGTATGTGGGAAGCCTGGTTTTTGGAAGTTTGCTGACTTTGCTTTTCCACAAGGATAATTATAGTTATCGTGCCATTGGCGCTTCGGGTGCGGTAACCGGCGTTATGTTTTCGGCAATTTTATTTGAGCCTGACATGTCAATCAATTTTATGCCGGCTTATATTTTCGGAATTGTCTATCTTTTATTTTCAATATACGGAATGAAAGCCAAACGCGATAATATCGGCCACACGGCACATTTTGGGGGCGCTATTGGCGGTTACCTGATTACATTGGCAAAAGTACCGATCCTGTTTGTAGAAAATACCGATATTGTAATTTTCCTTGGAATCCCGATCGTGATTCTTTTTATAATGGCAAAACTCGGAAAGCTATAATTGGCACAGCTTTTGAAAACCGAAAAACGTATTAACTTCAAATAAAAACAACTATGAAAAAAGTACTTTTAATAATCGTGACTGTTTTTGCGATTACAGCTCAGGCTCAGGAAATTAGGCAAATCCCATTAGTAAATGTTTCAGGCGAAGGAAAGATAAAGGTCGCGCCTGATCAAGCCAGCATCTCGGTTTCGGTAGAAACAAAAGGCTCGAAAGCTGCCGATGTAAAAAAAGAAAATGACACAAAAATAGATGCTGTCATAAAATACATCAAAAAAATGAACATTGCCAAAGAAGACTATCAAACACAGCGTGTATATCTTAACGATCAATACGATTACGAAAAGAAAAAACACAATTATGTCGCAACACAAACCATCACGATTCTTTTAAAAGACCTGTCTAAATATGACATTATGATGGAAGGTTTGGTAGAAACGGGCATAAATACCATTTCAGGAGTCGAATTTAAAACATCCAAACTGGAAGAATTAAAATCAGATGCAAGGAAACTGGCAGTTAAAAATGCTAAATTGAAAGCCGAAGATTATGTATCGGCATTAGGGCAAAAAGTAGGCGCGGCATTCACCATAACCGATAATACATCCATTGATTATCCGCAGCCAAGATATGCGATGATGGCAATGAAAATGGCTGATGAAGCATTTTCAGGAAACCAAACATTAGCGGTCGGAGAGATTGAAGTGACCGCGAATGTAAGCGTTAGTTTTTACTTACAGTAATAAAAGTTTAGTATAAGAGAAAGCCGCAAATCCAGCGGCTTTTTTCAATTTAGTTTAGACGGGATGATAATTAATCCGATGCAATATTATTTCACTTCAGATTGGAAAACTTCAGTGGCTTTCTCACTACATTTGTTGAAAATTTGTTATGCCAGTCAATAAATACTATTTGTCTGCTTTTTCGGCTTTTGTAATCTGGGGATTTTTTAGCCTGGTTTTGAAACCGCTGCATAATTATCCGTCATTGGATATTTTGTTTTACCGCGTTTTTTATGCCACAGTTTTATTGCTGGTGATTAACCTTTTTTTCAGGAAAGATGCTGTAAAAAACGACTGGAACGTATTGAAAAAACTACATAAAGCGCAGCGTTCAAAAGTAATAATGCTTACAGTAACCGGCGGTTTTTTACTTATTGTGAATTGGTATTTATTCATATTTGCGGTAAATCATATCAGTTTAAAGTCGGCTTCATTTGCTTATTTGATTTGCCCGATATTAACTACGATTTTAGCTTATCTTATATTAAGGGAAAAACTCAGCAAATGGCAATGGTTTGCCGTTGCGTTAAGCTTGGTTAGTTGTGCGGTATTGTCTTTTGGCGATATTATTGAATTGATTTACAGTCTTGTAATTGCGCTGACGTTTGCGTTTTATCTCATTACCCAAAGAAAAAATAACCAGTTTGACCGATTTGTTGTTTTAACGGTTCAAATGGTGATTGCAGCAATTGTAATCCTGCCGTTCTTTCCAGAATACAGCGGCACAGTTCCACAGGAATCATTGTTTTATGTAATGTTGACGCTGATTGTGGTGCTTTTTACGATTATTCCGTTATTCCTGAATTTATATGCATTGAAAGGAATGAATTCTTCTGCGGTCGGAATATTAATGTACATCAACCCGCTGATAAATTTCATGCTCGCGGTTTTGTATTTTCATGAAGCTATCGATTGGATTCAGATCACCGCATATTCCCTAATCCTGGTTTCGGTTATTGTTTTTAATGAAAAAGCGCTTTTTAAGAAAGCAAATCCCGCTGTTAAATAACCCGGTAGAAATGACTGCCAGTGTCATCTTGTCATATACTTTTTGCGTAAAACTGACAATTTTATCTATTTCCTTTATTGGCACAAAGATTGACTAAAGCACACCGAATTCAAAATAGAAAGCACAAACTAAAATTTAAAATAAAAAAAATGGGTAAAATAATCGGAATTGACTTAGGTACGACCAACTCCTGCGTTTCTGTAATGGAAGGAAGCGAAGCTGTAGTAATCCCTAACTCAGAAGGAAAAAGAACAACGCCATCAATCATCGGTTTTGTTGAAGGTGGTGAAATTAAAGTAGGAGATCCGGCTAAAAGACAAGCGGTAACCAATCCTACAAAAACGATAGCTTCTATCAAACGTTTTATGGGACATACGTTCTCTGAAACTCAGGACGAAGCAAAAAGAGTTCCTTACACAGTTGTAAAAGGCGACAACAACACGCCACGTGTTGATATTGACGGACGTCTTTATACAGCTCAGGAATTG
>CAZSDN010000017.1:0-8940 GCA_964605595.1 uncultured Flavobacterium sp.
TAATTGAGATTTATTTTTTTAAAATTAAGATTAGGTGAGCGTAAGATAGGAAAATTTAAAACAAAACTTTGACTTCGTCTGCTTTTGAGGCCAAATAACGCTCAGCATCCAATGCAATGGCTCATGCAACGGCCCATGTGACGGTTTTGCATGTCCGACGGGCGAATGTATAAAAGAAACCGTTTCATATACATATGTTGGCGACATTAACACCGGAAACCCGGGTTCAGGAACCGGAAACCCAGGCATGCCACCGGATAGTGGCGGCGGAGCCGGAGATTACTCAGGAATATACATACCAAACCCTTATGATGGTGAGGCCGACTTGAATAATCCCAACTTTATGCTGGCTGGAAATGTAGCGGCTTTTACAAGTACTTTACCTAATAATTTAAGGTCATTGACTTCAACTTATCCGTGGGTATTTCCGTATATGGTAGATTATTTCAGGGATCGGGGCGGCGTGAATACCAGAAACGGGCAAAACATTACAACAGCGCTGACTAATTTTTATGACTTCCAGAATAACTTAAATTTACCAAACTGGACTTTCGTTACAACTGAAAGGTTTAAATTCTGGGCATTTATACAGTTTTTAAACCATAATCCGGGTAATGCGAATACCGAAAGCATTTCCGACATTAAAAATTCTCTACTGGCTACAACTCCTGAAATTGCTCAAGAAATTACCGATTTTTTATTCGATAGCAAAGACATTAATTCCAAAAAATATTCAGCATTTATAGATGAAGCTATTAATGCACTGACTGATGGTACAAATGTGAATTTTGATGAACTTTACATAGAAGAACCAACTCCGGATGATAATTATGTATATTTAGGTCAAAAGGAGTTCATTCCTTCTACTTTAATTTTGGCCAATGGTAATGAAGTGGCCGTTACATTTGGAACCACAAAAGACAACAAAAACGCTAATAATGAAGTAGCCGTTGAGTTAATCAACGCACTTAAATCCGCATTGAATAGTGCAAATAATAATCTTCCGCCGTCAGAAAAGATTACCAGCATCCATATAATGGCTACTACCAATGGTAAACACAATAGCAATAACCACTACAATGGTTCAGCAGCAGATATCAGCAGAATTAATGGTGTTAAAATGATAACTTCGGGCGTGACAAGCCAAATAATAAAATTACAGGAAGCATTTGATAATTTTGCCTATATTCGTGAGAACTTTGGCCCACATTTTAAGCATAAATATAGTATTGAAACAAATACCTGGAATTACAATCATAATGTTAAAGGCCACAAAGACCATATTCATATTTCTGTAAGAAAACTGTAAATAACCATACTCATGAAAAAAACTGTTTTTATCCTCGTTATTCTTTTTAGTATAAGTTGTGCAAGTCAGAAGCAAATTGTTAAAGATTTATCAAGCAGTAGCGACAGCAATTATATCCTGGCAAATATTTACAAAACATTGTATAATTCGCATAGCTTGTATAAAAACAGCTTTTATCTGAGAGCATATTTAATGTCGGACTCTAAAAGTACACCTGAAAATTACTCTGAAGGAACAGATGAAGTAGCATCAAGCATCCTGATATCCGTAAAACCTGACGGAGATTATTATACAACAAGTAAGCTTTATAAGATCGAAATGCTTTATAATCCGAAAATAATCGAGATAAAAGAAACCGGTTATCCTGAGTTTATTGTCGCTATAGAAAGTGGTTCTCCTTCAAATCGTTCTACACAGAGGCACACATTAAAAGCTGAGTAAAAAACTGGCATATTGATGCAGAAATAATACGTTTTTGGTGGAGTTCGCACTAGCCTGATTTGAAATTTTATATTCATATTATCAACCGTAAAACCATACTTTATGAAAAAAAACATTTTTATTCTTTTCATTCTATTTCAAATAGGATGTTTCGGGCAAAAACCAATTATTAAAGATTTGTCAAAAGAAACCTTAAGCAATTATTTTTTGGCCAATATATACGAAACAAATAAATTATCCTTCGAGGAAATATACAAGGGCGCATTTTTTCTCAGAATTTATAAAATGACCGATCCTAAAGCCACGCCTGAAAATTATTCTGAAGGAACGCACGAAGTTGTTTCAAGCATTCTGATATCTGTAGTTCCTGACGATGTTGACTACACCACCAGCAAGCTTTATAAAATCGAAATGCTTTCTAATCCGAAAATAGTTGAAATCAAAGAAACTACATATCCGGAATTTGTTGTATCTATTGAAAGCGGAATCAAAACAAAGCGTTCTGTACAACATTACACTTTCAAAGCGAAATAAATATTTTGATTTAGAGACTGCCTATTTTTAGGCAGTCTTTTTTATATACCTACATTAATCGGGTTAGTTCAAAGAAGAGTAATATATTTTTGAGTAAAAATATCCTTCCAGTATGAAATGTTTTCAGGATAACATGATTTGTAAAGCTTTAGCTTTTCCCATTCCATTCTGCATAAAACTGATCAATGAATTTTTCCATAAAAGCATGTCGGTTTTCTGCGATTTTCTTACCGGTTTCGGTATTCATTTTATCTTTCAGAAGCAATAATTTTTCGTAGAAATGATTTAGTGTCGGACTGTTACTTTTCTTATATTCTTCTTTCGACATATTTAGAACCGGTGCAATTTCAGGATTGTACAATGTGCGGTTTTTGAATCCGCCATAATTAAATGTACGTGCAATTCCTATGGCGCCCAAAGCATCCAAACGATCTGCGTCCTGAACGATTTCAAGCTCTTTCGATGAAAATGTTTTTTTAAAATTCCCGCCTTTGAAAGAAATGTTTCTGATGATATCCTCTACATGCCTGATAATATCTTCTGTAACTTCGTGTTTTTCCAAAAAAGCGCGGGCCGCTCTTGGTCCGACGGTTTCATCTCCGTTATGGAATTTACTATCAGCTATATCATGCAGCAATGCACCAAGCTGAACAACCAGCAAATCACACTTTTCCTCTTTCGCGATCAGCAACGCATTTTTATAAACACGCTCAATATGAAACCAGTCATGCCCGCCTTCTGCATTTTCGAGTTGTTGTTTTACAAACGTTATTGTGTTTTTTATTAAATCAGATTTCATATCATCTTAATTAAAAAATCCTTTCGGTTGAAAGGATTTGTTTTTTATAATCTGGCAGGTTCCACCCATTTGAAAATATGGGATTCTTCAGGAATTATAAGCCTTTCTGAAATTTTCGCCATTCTTGCCGGAAGTTTCATCAAATAATCACGTGCTTTTTCTGCTTCATCTGTAAGGCTTGTGATTTTATCAATTTCCCAACGGTTAATAAGCTTTTGCATAATATCAACATAATCGCTCGCGGTGTAAACACCAATGCGTTGCGCCGAATCAGAAAAATGCTCAAATGCCGAGCCTAACTTCGCACCGGATTCTCTTAAAAATCCGGCCGGCATAACAATTTTATATTTCATCATGTGCTGGAAAGCAAGCATCATTTCACTTGGGTCGACCTTGAAAATCTGGTTTACGAATTCGCTGTAAGCATTATGGTGGCGCATTTCGTCTCCGGCAATCATCTTGCACATTTTTGAAAGTTTCTTTTCTCCATACGATTTGGCCAGCTGCGAAACACGGTTGTGCGAAATATAGGTTGCAAGCTCCTGAAAACTTGTATAGATAAAATTTTTGTACGGATCACGTGCTGTTCCGATATCAAAACCGTCAGTAATCAAATGTTGTGTAGTGATTTCAACTTCACGCATATTTACACGACCCGACAAATAAAGGTATTTATTGAGCAAATCTCCATGACGGTTCTCTTCGCCTGTCCACTGGCGAACCCAGTTTGACCAGCCATTTCTTTCCACATTATCGATTCCTTCAACATCCATTAGCCAGGATTCATAGGTTGGAAGCGCTTCTTCAGTAATTGTATCACCAATTAATACAATCCAGAAATCGTATGGCAATTCTTTTGCGAGTTCACGTAATTCTTTTACTTCAGCAAGGAAGTTTTCACTTTCAGAATCCGGTAAAAAGTCGGATGGCTGCCATATGTTATCAACCGGAATTAAATATTCCTCAACAAAACCGTCGATTTTCTTCTCGAGCAGCTGCATGACTTCCAAACGTATATTGTGTATAGACATAGTTTAATTTTTTATTCCCTGGACGATTGCTTTTTCAGTCCTTTCCATAATTTCATCAAACGGCAGGTCTTGTACAGACAGCGGCGTGTGAACGGTAAAGGTAAGGCGATTTCCCAAACCTAATGGGAAAAAACCATATTTAACAATTTTCCATGAATTATTAATAGTGATTGGCACAACGTAGGCCGAAGGCGCATATTTACATAAGATTTTGAGCCCGCTTTGAGCGAATTCTTTAGGATTACCGTCTTTGCTTCGCGTTCCTTCAGGAAAAATCACAGCAGAACGGCGATGCATTTCAATATATTCAGACAAGCCTTTGATCGTTGGAATTGCCTGTTTTGGATCTTTTCTATCAATTAAGACAGAACCGCCATGGCGTAAATTATAGGAAACACTCGGAATTCCTTTTCCGAGTTCTTTCTTGCTCACGAATTTCGGATGGAAACGCCTCAAAAACCAGATAATCGCAATAATGTCATACAGGCTTTGGTGGTTAGCGACGAAAATAATGGGAACGCCTTTCGGGATAGCATTTCGATTATGGAACAAATAGGTTGTCCCTAACAAATTGGTACATTTTAAAAGGCAGAAATTAAGATAATCTACACTTTTTTTATGCGCCTGATATCCAAAAAGGTTTAAACATATCCATTGGATCGGATGGAAAACAACCAGTATTAACCCAAAACACAAATAATAAACCGCCGAAACTGGATATGAAAAGATTTTTTCCATTCTGTTAAAAATTCTCACACAAAAGTAAGAAATATATATTTGTTAAAAAATACGAATCTTATTTTAGCGAAAAATTCAAATTTCCATTAATTCAGAAGTGCTGCCATACAATAAAATTCAGTTGATAAAATTGTTTTTTGATACGGAAAAGCCATATTGCCACTTGAAAAAAAAAGGCTACTTTTACGAAAAATAAACGCCAAATTAAATTAAGAAAAAGATGAGTACTGAGAGAGAATCGAAGCTAAAAGCTTTACAATTAACCCTGGACAAACTCGACAAAACCTACGGAAAAGGCACCGTTATGAAAATGGGCGACAAGGCCGTAGAAGAAGTTGAAACCATTTCTTCCGGCTCGCTTGGCCTTGACCTTGCGCTTGGCGTGAATGGATATCCTAAAGGACGGATCGTCGAAATATACGGCCCTGAATCTTCGGGTAAAACAACCCTGACTTTGCATGCAATTGCAGAAGCGCAAAAAGCCGGCGGAATTGCTGCTTTTATTGATGCAGAACATGCTTTCGACAGGAATTATGCAGAAAAATTAGGCGTTGATATCGAAAACCTGATCATTTCTCAGCCCGACAATGGCGAGCAGGCTTTGGAAATTGCTGAAAACCTTATCCGTTCGGGAGCGATTGATATTGTTGTGATTGACTCGGTTGCCGCGCTTACGCCAAAAAGCGAAATTGAAGGCGAAATGGGAGATTCTAAAATGGGCTTGCACGCACGTTTGATGTCACAAGCTTTACGGAAATTAACCGCAACAATCAGCAAAACAAACTGTACGGTATTTTTCATCAACCAATTACGTGAGAAGATTGGTGTAATGTTCGGGAATCCAGAAACTACTACCGGCGGAAATGCATTGAAATTTTATGCATCGGTACGTTTGGACATCCGCCGCTCTTCCCAAATCAAAGAAGGCGACAATGTTATTGGAAACCGAACCAAAGTAAAAGTTGTAAAAAACAAAGTAGCTCCGCCTTTTAAAACCGCAGAGTTTGATATTATGTATGGCGAAGGCGTTTCCAAAACCGGGGAAATCCTGGATCTGGCAGTTGAATTCGAAATTATTAAAAAGTCGGGGTCGTGGTTCAGTTATGGCGATACTAAATTAGGACAAGGGCGCGATGCTGTCAAATCACTCATCAAAGATAACCCTGAACTGGCCGATGAGCTGGAATTAAAAATCAAAGCCCTCATAAAAGAAAATAACGCATAAAACTAAAACCCGAATAACTTCGGGTTTTTTTATTTTAAAACGCAACCCAATTCAAATAATACCATCTACAGGATAAGAATAAAAAATACAATAAAAAATGAAAAAAGTCGCATTGCTTTTACTGGCTGTATTTGCTTTGAATTCCTGTGATATTGGCGAGGATAAACCAAACTATCACCTTGAAGTAATTCCTGTTGAAAGCTTCACGGTTCCTAAATCATTCAGTATGTATGGGATTTATGAAATAAAATTAACTTATAAAAGGCCTACGGATTGTTATTTTTATGAGGGGATTTATTACGAAAAAAAGTTTGACACACGTGTAATTGGAATACAAGCAAGAGTCCTGAATGAAAAAAATTGCAACCCGGTAACCGATGAAACTCCTATCGAAGTAAAATTCAATTTTGAATGTACTCCCGGAAATAATCAATATATTTTTAAATTCTATAAAGGTACAGACGCTAACGGAAATGATGTATTTGAAGAAGTAGTCGTCCCGGTAAACTATTAATTAGTAACAACAATCAGAAACGAGTGGGGATAGAAGAGCTCATTGCCGGTTGCAAAAAGAACGATACAAAAGCCCAGGCGCAGATATATAAATTATTTGCGAAGAAGTTTTTTGGCGTCTGCCTTAAGTATTCCGGAAATTATGCTGAAGCTGAAGACAACCTTCAGGACGGGTTTCTGATAATTTTTAATAAAATTGAGCAATTCAATTTTAAAGGTTCTTTTGAAGGCTGGGCAAAACGTATAATGATTAACAATGCATTGCAAAAATACAGAGGCATCCGTTTTCTGGAAATTGTCAACGAAGATGTCGCTCAGGAAGAATCTGTAGAAATTGACGACGAAAACGTATCACTGGATTATCTCATCGGAATCATCCAGGAGTTGCCTGAACGTTACAGATTGGTATTTAACCTCTATGTGCTTGACGGATACTCACACAAAGAAATAGCAGAAATGCTTGATATCACAACAGGAACAACAAAATCGAACCTCGCGCGCGCAAGACAGATTTTGAAAGAAAAAATAGACATTCACACAGGTAAAAAACTGCCATCAGCAAAATGAATGATAAAAAGAATTTAGATCGCCTTTTTCAGGAAAAATTCAAAGATTTTGAAGCAGAACCACGCGAACAGGTTTGGAGAAATATTGAATCCGCTCTGAAACAAAAAAACAAAAAGAAAGCGATTCCTTTATGGTATCGGGTTTCAGGAGTGGCGGCAGCCGTCATTATCGGAGCTGCCATTTTCAGCACTGTATTTAACGATCCCGTAAAAATGGAAAATGAAATTGTGACTAAGGAAAACCAGCAAATAATAGATTCGCAAATGGATGCGGAAAGAAGCGGAATTGCAACCGGAAAAGCCAATCCTGAAAATTTAATCAACGACGAGTCCACGGTCAGTACTGACAAAACTTCATTAAACAATACTGAAAATGACATTGTAAATGATACGGATAACACCCATAAAAATGACGCAATTGTCACATCATCAAATCAGAATCAGCAAAAATCTATTAATAAGAAGCCCAAATCCCTTATCAAACAAAGTGAAAGTGTTGCATCCGAATCCTTGAAAAAATACAAAAAAGGAACTAAGGAATCCAACATCAACAATCTTGAAAATAATGTGGCCGAAAAAACCGCTTCAGTTTCCAGGACGGAAATTTTAGAAAATAGAAAGGCTGCTATTGAAAAAAATACTCTTGAAACCGGAATTGCAGCTTCAGGGAGCAAAAACGGCAAAATTTCTGAAAACGCAGATTTCCCGGAAAATGCATCCCAAAATCAAAACACTTCAATCACAAACAATCAAAAAAACGAACAAAACAATATCACCAATCCAACGGGCATTCACAATGCAGCACGCAAGGCTGTTATTGCCGAAAAAACCGTTGGTCAAAAATTAGACTCAACTGCTATTGCTACGGTTGAGCCTATAAATGCGCTGGAAGAATTGCTGAAAGAAAATGAAAAAGAAAAGAAAATGATTGCTGAAACTAAGGTAAATAGGTGGCAAATTACATCTAATGTTGCCCCTATTTATTTTGGTTCTGCATCTAACGGTTCACCAATCGACGAGCAATTTTCAGGCAACGACAAGAGTTATGGCAACAACCTCAGTTTTGGTGTCGGATTAAATTATGCCGTAAACAAAAAGATCAATATCCGTTCGGGGGTAAATAAGCTTACATTAGGCTACAATACAAACAATGTCATTTTTTATGCCGGACTCGGAAGCAAAAACTTTGACAATATCACACCTACCGGAAATGCGACTTTTATCGAAGTAATAAGCGATGCGGTGGCGGCCCAAATGCTTCCGTTCGAAAATAATTTGCAAAACACAAAATTGGGATACATTACGCAAACCATGGGATATATTGAAGTCCCGATGGAAATGTCCTATAAAATAGCTGACAATAAATTTGGCGTAACGTTAATTGGCGGTTTGAGTACGCTTTTCCTGAACGGTAATGAAGTCCGAATAACGTCAAACGATTTAAGGGCAAGTTTGGGTAAAGCCAATAATTTGAATGAGCTGCATTTTAGCTCCAATATCGGAATGGGCTTTCAGTACAGTTTCTGGAAAAATTTCCAGTTTAACTTTGAACCAATGTTTAAATATCAAATCAATACTTTCTCAAAGAACGATGGTGATTTTAAACCCTATTTTTTCGGACTGTATTCGGGCATAAGCTTTAAATTTTAGTTTATTTTGTTTTTATTACTCGGGGTAATAAGTGAAGAAGCCTGCGTTAGCGGGCTTTTTTATTTTCAAAATCCAAAAGCTGCGACAATATAATTTCTCGTGCCTCATCCCGGATCTGTTTCTTATCTTCTAAA
>CAZSDN010000017.1:8950-27006 GCA_964605595.1 uncultured Flavobacterium sp.
AGGAAAAACGTTTCTTGTTATCGGGAAAAGTTATCGGAATAATCGGGATTTGATGCTCTATCGCCAACCGGAATGCGCCATCTTTGAATTCATCTAACAAAACCGATTCGTCATCGGGAACGCCGCCTTCCGGAAAAATACAAACGCTCAATCCCTGGCTTAATCTTTTTTGCGCGCGGTTAAAAACTTCCATACGGCTTTTCGAACTGCTCCTGTCGACCAAAATGCAAGTACGTTTATAGAAAAATCCAAATAGCGGGATCTTCACCAATTCTTTTTTTCCTACAAAAACAAATGGATTTTTTATCAGCACCAGCATCAGCATAATGTCGGTCATTGAAGTATGGTTGGCAATCAGCATATAGCTTTTTCCTGACTCCGGTTGCTGCTCAGTTTCAGCCTTATAGTGAAATCCCATCCCGAAAAGTATAATCTTTGCCCAAATCCTCGCAAGAACAAAAAAGTAAGGATACCATTTTTCCTTAAGTATCGAAACAAATAAAAACGGAAACATGATTATAATCGGAAGGCATATCAGGATGTAAAACCAAATCCGCCAAAGAATCCAAAAAATGATTTTGAAAATTTTCATAGAACCAAATGTAAGAATTCATTCCTTATTTTTTTCCAAATCCGTTACCTTTGCAGAAATATCTTTAAAATGGCAAAAATACTTACCGGCATACAAAGTACAGGAACACCACATTTGGGAAACCTTTTGGGCGCAATCATTCCGGCGATTGAACTATCGAATAACCCTGAAAACGAATCGTTCCTTTTTATTGCCGATCTTCACTCAATTACACAGATCAAAAATAGCGAAACGCTGCGAAACAATACATATAGTACTGCGGCAACATGGCTTGCCTTTGGTTTGGATATCGAAAAAGTTATTTTTTACCGCCAGTCAGATGTTCCCCAAACCGCTGAATTATCTTGGTATTTGAGTTGTTTTTTTCCGTTTCAGCGTTTAACATTAGCGCATTCTTTTAAAGATAAATCCGATCGTTTGGAAGATGTCAACGCAGGATTATTTTCATATCCAATGCTCATGGCCGCAGATATTTTATTGTATGATGCCGAATTTGTGCCAGTCGGAAAAGATCAGTTGCAGCATATTGAAATCACGCGGGACGTTGCCTCAAGGTTTAACCATCAAATGGGAGAAACATTTGTTTTGCCCGAACCTTTTATCAATGAAGATACAAAATATGTTCCGGGAACCAATGGCGGGAAAATGAGCAAATCTGCCAATAATATCATCAATATTTTTCTTGACGATAAATCCCTCAGGAAACAGGTAATGTCTATCGAAACCGATTCTACTCCTTTGGAAGAACCAAAAAACCCCGAAACCTGTAAGATTTTTGCTATTTATAAATTGCTTGCAACGGAAAGCCAGATTAACAAAATGCTCGTTAGTTATGAAAACAAAAACCGGGATTTTGGTTGGGGCCATGCTAAACAGGCTTTATTTGAATTAATTCTGGAAAAATTCAAGGCCGAGCGTGAAAAGTATAATTATTACATGGGCAATCTTTCAGAAATTGACCACGCATTAAAAATTGGCGCTGGGAAAGCCGGGGAAATTGCCGGCGGCGTCCTAAACCGGGTACGCGAAAAGTTAGGCTATCAGCCGCTTTAAACCGCTTCGAATAATTTACCGGGTAATGGCCGTACCACGCCTTTCAATTCCATATTCAAAAGCGTTGATGAAATTTTAAAAATCGGGAAGCCACATTCAAGCGCAATAACATCAAGCAATTGCTTTCCGTTTTTCTGAAGGTAATCATAGATTTTCTGTTCGTCATAGTCGAGTGAAACGAAAAGTTGCTTTTGTATGGGTTTCACCTCTTTTTCCAAATCCCAATTCAGGATGTAAATCAAATCCGCAGCGCTTGTGAGCAAATTTGCTTTTTGGGTTTTTATCAGATTATTGCAGCCTTGGCTAAATTTATCAGAAATCCTTCCCGGAACTGCAAAAACATCACGGTTATAATCATTTGCCATATTTGCCGTTATTAACGAACCGCCTTTATCGGCCGATTCGATTACGATTGTCGCTTCAGAAATTCCTGCTACGATACGGTTCCGTTTAATGAAATTTTCTTTTTCAGGATTGGATGAACTCCAGAATTCGGTGATAAAACCGCCGTTATTTTCAACTTTGGAAACGAACTTTTTATGTGCTTTTGGATAAACCTGGTTCAATCCATGCGCAACAACGCCAATGGTCTGTAGCTTATTTTCAATGGCCGCCTGATGAGCAACGATATCAACTCCGTATGCAAAACCACTAACAATTACAGGGTTTAAAGGCGATAAATCAGCAATGAGTTTCCTGCAAAATTCAGAACCGTAAGAAGTAATTTGGCGTGTTCCGACAATGCTGATTATTTTTCTCGATTTTAAATCTATATTACCAGAAGTAAACAATACGATCGGAGAATCGATACAATGCCTTAAACGATCCGGATAATCTTCTTCCTGAAAGAAAACGGTATTTATTTTATTTTCTTCAATGAACCGAAGTTCGTTTTCGGCTTTCTCAAATACCGATTTGTCGCGGAGGTTTTTCAGCAAGACCGAACCAATTCCGTCAATTGATACAAGCTTTGACGTTTTGGCCTTGAATATTTCCTCGGCCGAACCACAATGGGCAAGAAGCTTTTTGGCATTAATGTCTCCTATGCCTTCTACTTTCTGCAGGGCTAATACGTAAAATAAATCTGAATGGCGCATACTAACTATTTGAGGCTCAATTTAGAGATTTTTTCTCAAAATTGTTAATAAAATTTGTTGATAAAATTTTGATGCCGATGCTTAATATTTAACTTTGTTAGCATGAAGATGGAACATTACATAGGACAACTTTTATATCGTTACCAATGTGTAACGGTTCCGGGATTTGGTGCTTTTCTTACGGAAACCATTCCGGCGCAGATCAATTCTGAATCCAATGGATTTTATCCTCCTAAAAAGCTGGTCTCTTTTAATTCCTATCTGAAAAACAACGATGGTTTACTGGCAAACCACGTTTCACAACAGGAAAAGATTCCTTACGAAAACGCTGTTCAGAATATCCGGGAAGAAGTTTCGATTTGGAAGAAAGCTTTAGAAAACAGCCAACCGCTGTTATTGAGCAACATTGGTATTATTTCCCTGAATTTTGAAGGAAACCTGGTTTTTGAAAACACCGGAAACGTAAATTACCATACGGCTTCATTCGGATTGAGTTCGTTTATTTCTCCGGTAATTAAGCGGGAAGTTTTAAATATTCCGGTTCAGTCCATCGAAGAAGAAAAAGAAGTGATTTCTTTGATTCCTCAGGCAAACCGACGATTCAATTATACAAAATATGCCGCCATCTTTGTTGTGGCACTTGGAACTGCAGGATTTTTCGGGAACAATTATTACCAGAACCAGATTATCTCCGAAACACAGCTTGTTCAGTCTGAAGTGCAAAAAGAAGTCCACCAAAAAATCCAGGAGGCAACATTTTTTATCCAAAGCCCGCTTCCGGATGTCACTTTGACCGTAAAAGAACAAAAGCTTCCGTACCATATCGTTGCGGGCGCTTTTCGCGAAGAAAGCAATGCGCAGCGTATTTTTGAAAAATTGAAAAATTCAGGCTTTAAAGCACGCCGCCTTGAAAAGAATAAATTTGGTTTGTTTCCGGTTCTTTACGGAAGTTATCCAACCTATTCGGAAGCACAAACCGTATTACAGGACATTCATAAAACACAAAGCCCTGATGCATGGGTTCTGATAGACAAATAAAATAAAATCCCGTTAGCCGGGATTTTTTTATAAACTGTATTTATCTTTGCACCCGAAGTCATAAAGCTAAACTGAACGTAAGTCAAAAATATGCAGCCAAAAAATCCTTCCGAATCTTTTACAATCCTTACCGACCTGGTTTTACCAAGTGAAACAAACCCGCTTAATAATCTTTTTGGCGGTGAACTACTGGCGCGCATGGATCGTGCCGCAAGCATTGCTGCCCGAAGGCATTCGCGCAGGATTACGGTTACCGCATCGGTAAACCACGTGGCATTTAACCGCGCCATTCCGCTGGGAAGCGTTGTTACTGTTGAGGCAAAAGTTTCGCGCAGTTTTAAAAGTTCAATGGAGATTTTCCTTGACGTATGGATCGAAGACCGGGAATCAGGAAATCGTACCAAGGCCAATGAAGCGATTTATACATTTGTTGCTGTTGATGATACAGGCCGACCGGTAGAAGTTGCGCCGATTATTCCGGAAACCGACCTGGAAAAAGAACGTTATGACGCGGCTTTACGCAGAAAGCAATTAAGCCTTGTCCTGGCAGGAAAAATGAAGCCCGCTGAAGCGACTGAATTAAAGGCTTTATTTATCTAATGTTTTTTAGCAGTTCGATATAATTATAGGCAATTTCAGGAAGAATGCTTTGAGAATTCTTTCCCATTCTTTTATTGGCAAGAACAGTTATTACTAATTTCGAATTCGGATATACGTAAAGCCAGCTTCGGGAGCCAATGGAATTTCCTTCATGCCCAAAGAAAAAATTGCGGTTTACATCTTTTTTACAAACAAATCCGATTCCGTAATCAGATTTCGAATCATTGAGTAATTTTTGTGAAGAAATGAATTCGATAAGCGTTTCCTTTTTCAGCAATCTCCCCGGAAATAAAAAAGCATTCCCGAGTTTAATCAAATCTTCGGTGGTAGAAATATATCCGCCTTCCGCAAACTGAAACTGCCAGTTTATATCTTTAATGCTGCTGTTGTTTTCCTTTTTTGCCGGATATAGTTTCGCTTCATTTGCATCTGTATTATAATCCGGAGAAGTGTTTTGCATTTTCAATTTATCCAGGACAAATTCTTTTTGAACCTGTGTAAGTTCTTTTCCGGATTGTTTTTCGATAAGCAATCCTAAAAGATGAAATCCGAAATTACTATACTCTGCCCGGGTTGAAGGCCTAAAAAGCAACTCTTCTTTTGCAAAAGCGCCGTAAAAAAACTTCGGGTCATAAACAATCGCATCGTCAAACCGGTAATCCTTTGGATTTCTTGCCAAACCTGATAAATGCCCGGCAATCTGCTTTATCGTAAAATCGTATTTTTTTTTCGGCAAGCTGTCGAGATAAAAATAAATACTTTTATCCATATTGATGTTGCCTGCTTCTGCAAGTTTTCCAAGAGTAGCCGCAGTAATAGTTTTAGTTATGCTGCCTATGTTGAATTTTGTTTTTTCAGGCAATACCGGTATTTTATTTTCCAGGTCTGAAAATCCAAAACCTTCAGAAAAAATAATCGTGTCATTATAGGAAACCGAAATTGACAACCCGGGAATGTTCTCCGATTCCATATATTTTGTCACGAGTTTTCGCGTAGTTGTATTTGTTTTTTCAAATGGAAATTGTGAAAAACAAATAACAGGAAATAATAAGAATAGTATTTTTTTCATTTTTAGTCGGTGAAATGAAATAAAAAACCCAGACTTAATTCTGGGTTTGCACTTATGGTAATTAGTTTCCTTTAAATTCCGGCTTTCTTTTTTCAAGAAATGCAGTTGTTCCTTCTTTGAAATCTTCTGTCCCGAAACATTTTCCAAATGATTTTATCTCGGTTTCAAAACCATTGATCCCGTCCTTGAAATTCGCGTTGATTGCCTTGATCGCGTGGCTTACTGCTACCGGTGAATTTTTTGCGATTTTTTGTGCGATTCCGTTTGCAAAACCTAAAAGTTCAGCTTGCGGAACGACGTGGTTTACCAATCCGCATGATTTAGCCGTTTCGGCATCCATCATTCCGGCGGTCATGATCATTTCCATTGCGCGCCCTTTCCCGATTAATTGTGGTAAACGCTGTGTTCCTCCATAACCCGGAATCACGCCAAGTGAAACTTCCGGAAGCCCCATTTTTGCATTATCGGAAGCAATCCTGAAATGGGACGACATTGCCAATTCCAATCCGCCGCCGAGCGCAAAACCGTTTATCGCAGCGATTACGGGCGTACGAAGATTTTCTACAAAATCGAATAATAATTCCTGTCCTTGTGCGGCTAATTGCGCGCCTTCTTCAACAGAAAAATTTGCAAATTCGGCAATATCAGCACCCGCTACAAACGCTTTTTCACCGCTGCCGGTCAAAATAATAACACGGATTTCCTTATTGTCTTCCAAAGACCTGAACGCTTGGTGAAGTTCTGCAATGGTAACTTTATTCAAAGCATTTAATTTCGATGGGCGATTGATGGTAATTGTTGCAATAGTATTTTCGGTGGCCACCAGTATGTTTTCGTAACTCATGATTTAATTGGTTTTGTTAGCGGAAGCGTAACGGTAAAAACTGTTCCTTTTCCGTATTCTGTTTCAAATGTAATTGTTCCTTTATAATTTTCAATGATATTTTTTATAATTCCGAGTCCAAGACCCATACCGCTTGTTTTTGTAGTAAATTTAGGCTCGAAAATATACGGAATATCAATGTTTTCAATACCGCTTCCGTTGTCTTTTACACTTATGCAAACCGAATCTTCATCCTGTTTTACCGAAACAACAATGGATTTTTCATTTTGGTTTTCGGGGATCGCCTGAATTCCGTTTTTAACAAGGTTTGTAATTATCCTGATAAGTTGCGCACGATCCATGCGTGTGATGATTTTTTCCTGTTCGGCATGGAATTCAATATAATCTTCGTTGAAAATCTCAAGTGATAACTCTACGATTTTAACTACATTCAGCGTTTCATTTTGCTGCGCCGGCATGGAAGCGAAGTTTGAAAACGCCGATGCCACCGAGCTCATCGTGTCAATTTGCTGGATAAGTGTTTTTGAATAATCTTCCATTTTTTGTTTCACATCCGGATCGCCGGGATCAAACTTTCTCTGAAAACTCTGAACTGTTAGGCGCATCGGCGTGAGCGGATTCTTGATTTCATGCGCAACCTGTTTTGCCATTTCACGCCAGGCTTGTTCCCGCTCGCTTTGTGCCAGTTTGAGCGCGCTTTCTTCTAGTTTATCAACCATTCCGTTGTATGCTTTTACCAAAAGGCTGATTTCACGGCTACTGTCTTCGAGTTCAATTTTCTCGTTTTTTTGGTTCAGGCTTGTTTCGGTAATTTTATCCGAAATGGATTTGAGTGATTTTGTAATATAACTTGAAAGGAAATACGCCAGCGCAAATGCGATTAAAAGCATGAACGAATAAACCTGTCCGAGACGGATAAGGAAATTCTTGAGCTCACGCTCATAAAAACCGTCGTCTTCGATATAGGGAAGATTCAAAATTCCGAGCGGCTTGAATTTCAAATCCTTAATCTGGCTGAATGACGAGCGGTATTTTTTTCCATCGATTGTTTTAATGTCAACATAGCGCTTTTCCATGGATGACTGCACCAGTTTGAGCGTATAATCAGGAATTGGCGGTGCCGGCGTATCAATTGAAAAAGAAGCTTTTGACGATTTAAGCAATTTGCCTTTTAAGCTGTAAATGTTGATTTGCAGGCTGTGGATGTCGGCCAGCTCGTGGATACGGTCTTTAAAAATCAATGGGAGATTTTCGGCCGTAAGCGGATAAGTTGTGTTGGAAAGAATAAAATTGATATGTTCCTTAATCGCTGTTTCCTTTCGTTCGAGCCGTTCCTGATGGTAATCTCGTGCCTCTTTTTTGAATTGAAAAATTGAAATCGAAGCCATCAAAACCGACGCGATCAATGTCAATAAAATCATCGAAAGAAAAATTCTTATCCTTAACGAGACGCGTTTTATTTTGACTGATTTTAGCATTTAAGACTGGTTTCGTTCACGGATCCGTTTATAAAATCTAAAGCCAAGCATTAGGATTACCGAAAATAAAATGATTCCGGCAACACCATAAATCCAGTCAACCGCATTTTTAAGGATTACCAGGAATACGACAGAAAAAAGAATCAATGTCGCGCCTTCGTTCCAAATACGGAAGAAAGTACCGGTTCTTTGCAAAAGATTATTTTCAGTTTGCCTTACAAAATAATGGCACCTGAAATGGTACATCCAAAGCAAAACCACAAAAAATAATTTCATGCGCATCCAGGGCATTTGAAATAAAGCCGGATTTTCGGCCAGCATCCAAACGCCAAAAACAGTTGCCAGAACCGCTGACGGAAACGTAATGATAAACCATAAGCGGTTAATCATGATTTTATACTGATTGGTAAGGATTTCTTTTTCAGTTTCCGGTTTGAGCCGGGCTTCGGCAAAGTAAACGAAAAGGCGTACTACATAAAAAAGGCCGGCAAACCAGCAAACCACAAAAATGATATGTAATGCTTTTAGATATAAATACACCGTGTTTCTTTTTGTTAGTCTTTCGTCCTGACGAATTAATTATTGATCCTTAAATTCTTTAATCCAGTTTGCCACTACTTCACACCATTTGTCTTCATCATTCAAACACGGGATGAATAAAAAATCTTCGCCCCCGTTTTCTATGAATTCTTCTTTGGCACGCATGGCGATTTCTTCTAAAGTTTCGAGGCAATCGGCTACAAAAGCCGGCGTAACCACAGCTATTTTTTTTATTCCTTGTTTTGGATAATCATTCAAAACAACGTCTGTATAAGGTTCGAGCCATTTATCTCCTGCCAACCTGGATTGGAAAGTTACAAAATATTTATCTTTCGGAATGTTAAGCAATTCTACAACCTGGCGTGTAGTTTCATAACAGTGTGTCCGATAGCAAAATTCTGCTTCAGGCGTCCCGGCTTCACAACACATCTGATTGGTAATGAATTTTTTATGCTTTCCTGTATTATCTGTTTTGCGTATGTGCCGCTCCGGAATTCCATGATAGGAAAAAACCAGTTTGTCATAATCAAAATCTCCTAAATGTTTCCTGATTGAATCCGCCAATACGCTGATGTAGTCCGGTTTATTATAAAATGCCGGAACTTTATATAGCGTCATTTCCGGGAAATGTTTCTTTTGCAATTCATCGGCCAAAGCCCAGATAGTGGTTGTTGAAGCCATGGCATATTGCGGATATAATGCCAAAAGCATTACTTCAGTAACTCCTTTATCCTTTAATTCCTGCAATCCTTTCTGGATCGTCATCGAACCGTATCTCATCGCCAAAGCTACCGGAAGATCAACCTGTTTTTCGACCTTTTCGTGCATTTTCTTCGAAATAACGATCAGCGGCGAGCCTTCTTTTGTCCAGATCTGGCTGTATGCATGAGCTGAACTCTCGGGGCGTTTCCTTAAAATAATTCCGCGTACTAAAAGTGCACGTAGCAAAAACGGAACGTCAATCACATATTTATCCATTAAGAATTCGTCAAGATATGGCTTAACGTCTTTTGGATCAGGGCTTTCTGGCGAGCCTAAGTTTACAAGCAATACTCCTTTCATAGGTCGAATGTTGAATGTCAAATGTCGAACGGTTTGACATTTATTGGTTATCTATGTGTTTATAATTTTATTTTGAACAAGTGAAGTCGTTTGTCATTATACATTTTGATTAATCGACATCAGATATTTCTTCGGTGTAGTCGCGAATTTCTTTTTGAATGCCGAGATAAAATGGCTTCCGGTACTGTACCCGATTTTAAGCCCGACTTCATTGACATTATACGAGCCGCTATCGAGCAATTTTCGTGCGAACTCCATTTTGTAATCGAACAGGAATCCATAAACCGTGTCGCCATAAACCTGCTTGAAACCCATTTTTAGCTTCTTCAAATTGATTCCAACTTCATCTGCAAGTTCTTGTAATCCGGGCGGTTCAGACATTTTTGCAATGACGATTTCTTTTGCTTTTCGGATTTTCATTACGTTTTCTTCATCTATCAAAAATGGGCATTGTTCTGCGTCAGGATCTTCGCTTCTGTTAAAATACAAACTCAGAAGTTCGTAGCCTTTCCCTTTATAATATAAGTTTTTTATTGACGGATGAAGCGAATAATGGAACATCTGGCTCAAAACTATCGCCATAGACGGACTTATATTCCCTTCATTGTAATACTTTTTGTCCTTGTTGTCGTCACTTAAAAATGTGATGTAATCCGCTTCCGCAGAAAACAAGGCGTGGAATTTCTTGATCGAAATAATTACCGAAATTACCCATGAATGTGGCGCTAATTCTAAATTCAGTGGCAATTCTTTTTGCGGATTGTAAAGCAAAAGCGATTTTTCCTCATCAAGGTTCAATGTATAATTTCCCTGATTGAACATAAATTTTGCTTTTCCTTTTATCCCGAAATGAAATTGTATCAAGCCTTGAGCAATTTGCTTTTCAGCCCGAAAAGTTTCATTCTCATCATTTTGAAAACGGATAAGTATAAAATCCTCTTCAATTTTAATTTCTTCCTGAGAACCCATAGCGGTATTTTTTTTATTTAGAATCAAGTTCAGTTGAATGGTTTTTATTTAGAACGGTTCTATATAACATCTTTCGAAAGACTTGATTTTACTGCAAAAATAAAAGAAAATAGCGATAAAAGTCTTTTTTACAATAAAATATCCCGTAGCGATATAAAAAGCACTTTCAGCGTTATTTTTATAAAACACTTGCAGTTATTTTTGTTGAACTTTTTGGAAGTGTCTTTATGGAGAACAATACATCGAAGCATCTTTATTTTTACGTTGTCGGTTTAAGCTACAAAAAAGCTGATGCCGAAGTTCGTGGAAAATTCAGTCTGGATGCTCTTGCCAAAACACGTTTGCTCGAACAGGCAAAACGTGAAGGCATTGAAAGTTTAATCGTTACCTCAACTTGTAACAGAACTGAAATCTACGGTTTTGCCGAACATCCGTTTCAATTGATAAAATTGATATGCGAAAACAGTTGCGGAAGCGTTGAAGAATTCCAAAAAGTAGGAATTGTCCTGAAAAACCAGGAAGCCGTTAATCACATGTTTCGAGTTGGAACCGGTTTGGACAGCCAGATTTTAGGCGATTTTGAAATCATCAGCCAAATTAAAACCAGTTTTGCCGAATCCCGTTCTTTTGGCTTGATCAACGCTTATTTGGATCGTTTGATCAACGCGGTAATCCAGGCAAGCAAGAAAATCAAGAATGAAACTGAAATCAGTTCGGGCGCTACATCTGTTTCGTTTGCGTCTGTTCAGTACATTATAAGAAATGTTTCTGATGTAAAAAATAAAAATATCCTTCTTTTCGGAACAGGAAAAATCGGACGAAATACCTGTGAGAATTTAGTTAAGCATACCAAAAACGACCACATTACGCTTATCAATAGAACCAAAGAAAAAGCTGAAAAACTTGCACGTAAGCTTCATCTTATCGTAAAAGATTACTCAGATTTACACCTAGAATTGCAAAAAGCCGATGTTGTTGTTGTTGCAACTGGCGCGCAAAATCCAACAATTGATAAAGCAATCCTGAATCTCAAAAAACCATTATTGATTCTGGATTTATCCATTCCGAAAAATGTAAATGAAAATGTTTGCGATTTGGAAAACGTGACGTTAATCCACATGGATAACTTAGCGCAAATGACCGATGAAACCCTCGAAAACCGCAAAAAGCATATTCCTGCCGCCGAAGCGATCATCGAAGAAATGAAAGATGAATTCGTAACCTGGACAAAAGCACGAAAATTTGCACCAACCATAAACGCTTTAAAGGAAAAACTGAACGCAATCAAAAATTCAGAACTTGATTTCCAAAGCAAAAAAATTACTGGTTTCAACGAAGAACAAGCCGAAATAATCAGCGCGCGCATCATCCAGAAAATTACCACGCATTTTGCCAATCACCTGAAAGACGACAACACCCTAGTTGATGAAAGCATCGAATGGATCGAAAAAGTTTTCCAGATTGAAACTGTCAAATAATGGATAAAATCATCCGCATCGGCACACGTGACAGCGAACTCGCGCTATGGCAAGCCCATACAGTCGAAAAAAAACTTAATGATTTGGGTTATGAAACCGAAATTACCGCTGTAAAATCGGTTGGCGACATTATTCTCGACAAACCGCTTTACGAACTTGGTATTACCGGGATTTTCACCAAAACGCTTGACATTGCCATGATCAACGGCCAAATCGATATAGCCGTGCATTCAATGAAAGACGTTCCGACCGCGTTGCCAATTGGAATAATTCAATCTGCGGTTTTAGAACGCGCCAGCGAAAAAGACATTCTGGTTTACAAAGGAAATCCTGATTTTTTCGATTCGGAAGCGACAATTGCAACCGGAAGCCTTCGCCGCAAGGCATTGTGGCTGAACCGGTATCCGCATCATAAAGTTGTTGATTTGCGCGGAAACGTAAATACCCGATTACAGAAACTGAGCGATAACGATTGGAACGGTGCCGTTTTTGCCGAAGCCGGTTTGGAACGAATCAACCTCAAACCTGAAAATTATATCGATCTTGACTGGATGATTCCCGCTCCCGCACAAGGCGCAATGGTTGTCGTAACGATGCACAACGATTTATTTTCGACAGAAGCAGTTTCAAAATTAAATCATTTTGATTCTGAAATCTGCACGCATATCGAACGCCAATTTCTAAAGACTTTGGAAGGCGGATGTACTGCGCCAATTGGTGCGCTTGCTACAATTTTTGACAACCAGATCCGGTTTGAAGGCGTACTTTGTTCCTTAGATGGAAAAGAAAAAATCCACTTGGAAAAGACATCTTCAATAGACCATTACCGAAACTTTGGACAGGAATGTGCATTTGAAATCCTTAAAAATGGCGGAGATGCTGTAATGGATAAAATCCGAAAAGATTTACAGAAATGATACGAATTCTTTCCACAAAAAAGCTTTTGCCAAACCAGCGCCAGTTTTTGCTGAACGCGGAAATGTCTGTAGTGGAAGCCGATTTCATTCAAACTGAACACATACAATTTAACCTGGAAAATATAAGCCAAAACCTCATCTTTACAAGCCAAAATGCAGTTTTGAGTATTTTACAAAATCCTGATTCGGCGAAACTGAAATCCAAAAAAGTATTTTGCGTCGGATCAAAAACAAAAGCATTGCTCGAAGAAAACGGCTTTACGGTTGAAATCCATACCGGTTACGCCGCTGATTTAGCCGAAATCATTTCGCTGATGCACAAAAACGAAAGCTTTACTTTTTTCTGCGGAAATCTTCGTCGCGATGTTTTGCCGGAAATGCTTACAGAAGCCGAAGTAAAATTCAATGAAATTGAAGTTTATCAAACAAAATTGAATCCACAAAAAACAGATTCAACTTTTGACGGAATTTTGTTTTTCAGTCCGTCGGGCGTAGAGAGCTATCTTCAACAAAACAAACTCAAAAACGAAACTTGCTTCTGTATAGGAAACACCACCGCTGAAGCTTTGTCCGATAAAACCAAGAACATAATCGTTGCAAATCAGCCAACTGTTGAAAACACGATTATCCAAACTATACATTATTTTGGGCGAATGACAAACGACGAATGACAAACGACGAACGACAAACGACAAACGAATTTACTAACAAAAAGAAAATAAACATACAGTTGGATTAGCCGGACAATTCGTTCGACATTAGACATTCGACGTTTGACAAAACAATTATGAAAAACGACCTTTTCCTAAAAGCATTACGCGGTGAAACCGTTGAGCGTCCGCCAGTTTGGATGATGCGCCAGGCCGGGAGATATTTACCGGAATTCATCGCTTTGCGTGACAAATATGATTTTTTTACACGTTGCCAAACTCCGGAACTGGCTTCAGAAATCACCGTGCAACCCATTCGCAGGATTGCTCCCGATGCGGCGATTCTATTCTCAGACATTCTCGTAGTTCCACAAGCGATGGGAATCGAGGTTTTAATGAAGGAAAGCGTTGGCCCGTTTTTGCCAAATCCGATCCGAACACCGCAAGACGTAGAAAAAGTCATCGTTCCGGACATTCACGAAACTTTGGGTTACGTAATGGACGCAATCAAACTCACAAAAGAAATGCTCAATGACGAAGTTCCGCTAATTGGTTTCGCAGGTTCACCCTGGACGATTTTCTGTTATGCCGTCGAAGGAAAAGGCTCGAAAAGTTTTGATACCGCAAAAGGTTTTTGCTTTTCGCATCCTGAAGCCGCCCACGTTTTGTTACAAAAAATTACCGATACGACAATTGCTTATCTAAAGGAGAAAGTAAAAGCCGGAGTAAATGCAGTTCAGGTTTTTGATTCGTGGGGCGGAATGTTATCGCCGGTCGATTATCAGGAATTTTCATGGAAATACATCAACCAGATTGTTGAGGCTTTGGCAGATGAAACCCACGTAATCGTATTTGGGAAAGGATGTTGGTTCGCGCTTAACGAAATGGGCAAAAGCAAAGCATCAGCGCTTGGCGTTGACTGGACGTGTTCTGCACGAAACGCACGTTACTTATCTGGAGGAAACATCACATTACAAGGAAACTTTGATCCGTCACGATTGCTTTCGCCAATTCCGACGATCAAGAAAATTGTACATCAAATGATCGACGAATTCGGAAAAGACAAATACATTGTAAACCTCGGACACGGCATTTTGCCAAACATTCCGGTTGACCATGCAAAGGCGTTTATTGATGCGGTTAAAGAATACAAAGGCAATTAATAATTGGGCGTGACCTTTCAGGTCGGGCTGTACGCGGTGCACGGCACCTTGCTCCCATCCCTCACGCAAACCCTGCTCAAATGAAAAAACAGTTCTACCAATACATCCAAAATCTTCAAGATACAATTGTCGCCAAACTTGAGAAAGCTGACGGCAGCGCCAAATTCCGTGAAGATATCTGGAATCGTCCCGAAGGCGGCGGAGGACGCACACGAGTAATCGAAAACGGAACTATTTTTGAAAAAGGCGGCGTAAACATTTCGGCCGTTCATGGAAAGCTTCCCGATGCAATGCGCCAAATGTTCAAGGTAGAGGAAGCTGATTTCTTTGCTTGCGGATTAAGCCTTGTCATCCATCCAAAAAACCCGATGGTTCCGACCGTTCACGCAAACTGGCGCTATTTCGAAATGTATGATAAGAATGGGAATATGATTGACCAATGGTTTGGAGGCGGCCAGGATCTAACGCCTTATTATTTGTTTGACGAAGATGCGAAACACTTTCATCAAACGTCAAAAAATGCTTGTGACAAACACAATCCCGGGTTTTATCCGAAGTATAAAAAACAATGCGATGCTTATTTCTGGAACGCGCACCGCAACGAAGCCCGTGGTATTGGTGGTTTATTCTTTGATTACTGCAAAGCAAACGAGGAAATGTCAATGCAAAACTGGTATGATTTCGTAACTGAAGTTGGAAACAGTTTCCTTGAAGCTTACGTCCCGATTGTGGAAAAACGAAAAGGCCTGCCTTATACCGAAGCAAATAAAAACTGGCAGGAAATACGCCGTGGCCGTTATGTCGAATTCAATCTCGTTCACGACAAAGGGACATTGTTCGGGCTAAAAACCAACGGCCGCATCGAAAGTATCCTGATGAGTTTGCCGCCGCATGTACAATGGGTTTATGACCATCATCCGGAACCGGGAAGCGAAGAAGAACGATTGGTCAGAATATTAGAAAATCCGGTTGAATGGATTTAATTTTAAATTATAAATTTTGAATTATAAATGAGTAATTTCAACAGAAACCGCCGCTTAAGAACCAACGAATCCATCCGAAGCTTAGTACGTGAAACCTCGCTTTCGCCGCAGGACTTTATGATGCCGATGTTCGTTGCCGAAGGAAAAGACATCAAATCGCCTATCCCGTCAATGCCCGGAATTTACCGGCATTCGCTTGACCATACGATCAAAGAAGCCAAAGAAGCCTGGGATTTAGGAATTAAAGCTGTAAATATTTACGTAAAAGTTTCTGAAAACCTAAAGGACAATACCGGCAAGGAAGCCTGGAACAAAGACGGACTGATGCAGCAAACCATCCGTGCAATTAAAGATGCCGTTCCGGAAATGATTGTAATGCCCGATGTTGCACTTGATCCGTATTCGATGTACGGCCACGACGGCATCATCGAGAAAGGTCAGATCATAAACGATGCAACCGTCGACGCACTCACATTAATGAGTTTGAGCCACGCCGAAGCTGGTGCCGATTTTGTCGCGCCAAGTGATATGATGGACGGACGCGTATATGTCATCCGCAAAGCATTGGAAGCGAACGGACACCACAACGTGGGGATTATGAGTTACAGCGCCAAATACGCGTCGGCATTTTATGGCCCGTTTCGCGATGCATTAGATTCCGCTCCGGTTGATATGGCCGACATTCCGAAAGACAAAAAAACCTACCAGATGGATTATGCCAACCGTACTGAAGCGATCAGGGAAGTTTTAGACGACGTTGCCGAAGGTGCCGATATTGTCATGGTAAAACCCGGAATGGCCTACCTCGACATTGTGCGCGAAGTAAAAAATGCTGTTCACGTTCCTGTTGCCGTGTATCAGGTTTCGGGCGAATATGCGATGGTTAAAGCTGCTTCAGAGCGCGGATGGCTTGATCACGACCGCATCATGATCGAGCAATTGTATTGCATTAAACGCGCCGGAGCCAATATAATTACAACTTACTTTGCAAAAGAAGCAGCGCGTTTGCTAAACAAATAATATGAGGAATTTTATCATTTTCTTTTTTATAATCACATCTGTTTCGTGCAAGAAAAACGAGAAAAAAGAACCGTTATATCCCGAAACTGAAACAGTAGAAACTCCGGTGAAACGCGGACAGGAATTATTTGAAGGTGCCGGAAACTGCTTTGCGTGCCACAAACCTGATCAGAAAATCATCGGGCCTAGTATTTTGCAAATGGCCGAAATCTATAAACAAAAGAACGGAAACATCGTTGAATTCCTTCAGGAAAAAGCAGGGCCAATCGTTGATCCAAGCCAATATGAAACGATGAAAACAAACTTTGCAATTACACGGAAAATGCCAAAATCTGACCTTGAAGCGATTGAAGCGTATATTTATTCCCATTTGGAATAAAGGCATACAATAGTTCAACCGCAAATTCACAAGTAGTGTTGAAAAAAAATTGCGAATCGCGGTAAACCTTTTATAAATACTTACTTTTAAAAGGTTGGCCTAAAATAATGTGTAAAATGAATTGCTTTCAAAAATTAAGAAAAACTATGGTTTTTCCGTAGAAAAGTGTTTTGAAAAATAGTATCTTGCCTTCAGGGAAGGGGAAAATCATAATCCCTACAAAACAATCCGCTATTCTTGATACGGCAAATCCGTAGATTTTGTTAATACTTAATTGTAGTTAGATTTAATGAAGGAATACACACTATTTTAGTACAACGTTATTTTTAAACAATGCAAACCGCCTACATCAAAACACCTGTCGGAATAGCAGAAATTATCGGGGACGAAAATGGAATTTCAGTTGTTTCAATTCATGATGATGGAAAAGTTTCTAAGAAAATCCCTTTCGTTTTAAAGGAAGCCGTGGCACAACTCAACGATTATTTTACGGGAAAACGAAATACTTTCGACTTCAAATTAAATCCGAATGGAACTGAATTCCAGCGAAAAGTCTGGAATGAATTACTCAATATCCCATTTGGAAAAACCGTTTCCTATATGGACATTACCAAAAAACTTGGTGATGTAAAAGCGATTCGCGCCGTTGCTTCAGCCAATGGAAAAAATCCGCTTTGGATTGTCGTTCCTTGCCATCGCGTAATTGGAACCGACGGCTCGTTAACAGGCTACGCAGGCGGATTGTGGCGTAAAAAATGGCTCTTGGAACATGAAAATCCGAGCGCACAGCAAAGTTTATTCTGAAAATCACTACTTTAGCTTTTTATAATCCGAAAACTTTAATTTATACGCCATGATAGAAAAAATGCGCCTCGATAACATTTTGTTCCTCGACATTGAAACGGTTCCCGAAACCGAAAATTACAACCTGCTTGACGCCGAAATGAAATCGCTTTGGGAAACCAAAACACAATACCAGCGCCGTGATGAATATTCGCCTGATGAATTTTATGACCGTGCCGGAATTTGGGCCGAATTCGGAAAAATAGTTTGTATATCCGTTGGTTATTTTATAATTAAAGGTGATGTTAGGAACTTTCGCGTCACTTCATTTTTTGGTGAAG
>CAZSDN010000017.1:27016-29349 GCA_964605595.1 uncultured Flavobacterium sp.
CCGCAACATATTTTGTGCGGGCATAACGCAAAGGAATTCGACATTCCGTTTATTGCACGGAGAATGATCATTAACAGCATTGTGCTTCCGTCCAAATTGAACTTATTCGGCAAAAAGCCATGGGAAATTCCGCATCTTGACACTATGGAGTTATGGAAATTTGGTGATTATAAAAGCTTCACTTCGTTAAAACTGCTTACGAAAGTATTGGGAATTCCGTCTCCAAAAGGCGACATAGACGGCAGCCAGGTCGGGCATGTTTTTTATGTCGAGAAAGACATTGACCGAATTATAACTTATTGCGAAAAAGACACGATTGCCGTTGCCCAGATTTTCCTGAAATTCAGAAGAGAAGATTTATTGATTGATGACGAAATCATACATGTATAAAAAAAGCGCTTCTATTTAGGAAGCGCTTTTGAGTTATCATCTTATTTATTCAGTACAATCTTTTTGGATGTCCTGAAGGTTTCATTTTCAACAGAGAGAATATACACACCGTCCTGAAGGTTTCCGATGTTCATGGTTTCTGCATTGGAAAAAGCAGGTTTGGATGCTACTTTTCTTCCTTGTATATCATATAAATTCAACATCGTATTTGTCGCATTATCCGGAAGCTGTATGTTTAAAATTCCTTTGTTCGGATTTGGATATACGGCTATCTTGGCAATCATGTCTTCTGCAACGCTCAAATTGGCCGAAACCACATTACAAAAATTAAGGCTAAATCCATTGATTGATCCGCCATCGCCGTCATAGGCATCCAAAACATACAAAGTCCATACTCCGTCGGCAGGAAGATTATTGAAATTCCTCAACGGCTCTTTTGGCAAAACCGTCCCTGAAATGGCAGGGTTATTTCCACAGGTTAAAGAAAATCCCGCATCACTAATAGTCGCATTTATATTATCGTTGCTTCCGCAAGGTTCTTCAAAGATAGTAATTAAAGGATAACCTATTGCCGCCGGGCCTTCAAGATAAACACTGATATCTTCAACATAAGTATGCGCAATATTGATGTTTGCAATAAGATTCCCGACTGTCATTCCTCCTGTCACCGTCACTGGAACTGAAGCCAATGCATTTGCAGATGTTGAAATAGCGGCGTTAGAAAAATTAGATGCCGTAAAAATATTTCCACAGGTTTGATTTCCTGTATCGAATCTAAAAACAGTATTCGATGTTGCTTCAGTACAGCGATTTTTAGGTAAAACCCTCCAATAATAGCGGGTTCCCTGCGGAAGGTTCAACATTGCATATTCGGTTTGTGTTGTAACGTGGTTTACAATTAAATTTTCAAAGTTAAAATCTGTTGAAATCTGTAAACGATATGACTCTGCATTAATATTTGGCTCCCATTTCATATTAAATGTGCTTGAAACACCTTCTTTATTATTTGTCGGTTCAATTAAAGACAAATTGGCCAATGTTGAATTATAAATTCGTAAATTGACATTATTGGTTTCTGTTTCAGTAGCGCTGGTTCCTTTAATGCCTATCGCATATTCTCCGGGAGGAACATTCTGTAAATTGGATACTGTCATAACCACATTGCCTGAAAATGTCAATGATGGCGGGTTGATAGAAACCGTAGCCCCTGACGGCAATCCAACAGCAGAAAAAGTGGTTTCACTAGAAGTATTAGTCTCATAACGAAATGCGTATTCTACACTTTCTGTATTGCAAACTATTTTATCCGGAGACGTTGACCGTAAAGCAAAATCAGAATCGACACCCGTAACAACTAATGAGAACTTTTGAGGGCCTTGTTGCAATATCCCTTTATGCGATACTGTAATTACATAATTCCCTGAAGCGCCAATAATATCGACACGCTCAACATTATCTACATTATTGTCACCGTTATTTACAGCATTTAGCGCGGCATTACTCCTTAATTTCCACGGATAATAGGTTGCCGCAGCTTTTGTTATCCGAATATCAAGGTCATTAATCAATGCGGGTGTGGTTGGATTTACTACACCATTAATGGCTATTCCCGGTACATCCGTCCAGGCAATAGTTGCCTGCAAAGGGACAAATCCTCCAGTCGCTTTAACAGTTATGGAATATGTTTGCCCTTGTTGTAAAGTTTCTTCTGCAATGATAGAGTTTAATCCATTCTGCTGAATGGCCTGAGCTGCTTTGGCTCCATTAAGAAGTCCCCAGCCAAAAATCGCATCGGGACCAGGTCTTCCTGCATCATCAGCGGTATGACAGGCTAAAGCCTTCAAAGTAGCAGCTCTCATGAAATGGTGATTTGTTTGGTTGTAATATTGTTGCAGCAAAAGTAAAGTCCCCATAACATTGGGCGATGCCATAGATGTTCCCGA
>CAZSDN010000017.1:29359-34896 GCA_964605595.1 uncultured Flavobacterium sp.
TCCCGAAATGCTTCCATAAGCATTGTTGCTGGTTTCAAAAGTAGAATAAACGCTAGTGCCATTCCCTGTAATATCCGGTTTTATCCTTAAATCATCTGTCGGCCCTTGACTGCTTCCGCTATTTATCGCAACGCTTACCAAAGCTCCCGAAGAACTTATATTTGCATCCTGAGCATTTGCAACAACAAGATTGTTCTTGGCGGTTTTATTCCCTGTTAATTTATCGTAACCCATAGTGGTTGGATCCGGATTATTGTCGCCTCCATTATTGCCTGCCGAAAGTACCATCAGGTAATAAGGCGCATTATATAAAATCTCATCCCAATCCCTAGCATCATCCGTATAAGAACCAATATACCAACTCGGCACACTTGTAGATGGCACTCCGTAAGAATGATTCGACAGCAACATTCCCAACTGTATTTCAGAAAGTGCTTCGTTCATATCATTACTCCAGTTAAAAGTCCTTGCATTTGCCATTGGCGCCATGCCTTTAGCGTTAGCTACGACTCCAGACGCTATTACGGTACCGGTTACATGCGTGGCGTGAAAGTTATTCCCGGTCGGGCCTGCAATTGCGTCAACGACTGTAACCCGGTTTCCAAATTCCTGATGCGACGCCCTTACTTTTCCACCATCCCAAATTCTGGCCGTCATTCCTTCGCCGTTAAGGTTGTAATTTAACTGTAATAAATCTGCCCTTGTAGATTTTGCAGCGCTTAAATTATTGGTAGAATAATAAATAGGAAATCCGTCTGGTGTCAGCTTCATCAATTCTTCGACAGAACCGTCATCAGCTTTTTTGAATATTGGCCAATTATTGGCTTTAGCTGCCGCATAAGCTTTATCCCTTTCTATTTCTGCCTTTCTTAAATATTTTTCTTCAAGCGATTTTAATTTTTTTAAATCATAATGGCTGATGATTTCGTTTACTTCCTTTTCATTTTGTGAAAACGATGAAGTAAGCTGAAAGAAGAAACATAAAAAGATGGAAATCCTTAAAAAAGGTGGTAATGTATTTTTCAATGCGAATATGTTTTAAAATAAATTTGCCAAATATAAACATTTGAAATTTATCTGTACTTATCTTTCTACGCATTAACAAAGACGTAAGGGTTTTAATTATAGTATATACAGATTTTTCATACTTTTAGGAAATGAAAAACAATTCGCTTTTATCGGTTAAAAATCTTACTGTTTCTTTTAAAAAAAACAGCGATTTTATACCGGTAATCAAAAACATCTCTTTTGAACTTCTGCATAACGAAATCCTCGGAATTGTTGGTGAAAGCGGTTCGGGAAAATCCGTTTCGTCACTGGCGGTTATGGGACTGCTTCCTCCTTCAATTTCGAAAATCACTAATGGTGAAATTATTTTTGACCAGAAAAACACTTTCCATCTTTCTAAAACAGCATTTCAGGATTTGCGTGGAAACGCCATTTCCATGATTTTTCAGGAACCGATGAGTTCGCTTAATCCATCACTAAAATGCGGGTATCAGGTTCAGGAAATTTTGCTGCGCCATACGAATTTATCCAAAAAAGAATCCAAAATCGAAACATTGCTTTTATTCGAAAAAGTAAAACTCCCAAATCCGGAAATCATTTTTGATAAATATCCGCATGAAATATCCGGCGGCCAGAAACAACGCGTCATGATTGCGATGGCGATTGCCTGCAAGCCCAAGCTTTTAATAGCCGACGAACCCACAACTGCTTTAGACGTAACGGTTCAAAAGGAAATTATCCAATTACTCAAAGGCATTCAGAAGAAAACGGGAATGAGCATTATTTTCATTTCGCATGATTTGTCGCTGGTTTCCGAAATCGCGCAGCGTGTTTTAGTGATGTATAAAGGCGAAATCGTTGAGCAGGGTTTTTCCGATACGGTTTTTCATCATCCTGAACACAATTATACAAAAGCACTGATTGCTTCACGGCCATCATTGGATTACCGCATGAAACGCCTTCCCACGATTCAGGATTTTTTAGATAAGACGATCAATAATGAGGTTATTACCAAACAACAAAGAATAGCCAACCACGAACATTTATATCGGAAAACCCCAATTCTTGAAGTTAAAAATGTAGAAAAAGAGTACTTTTCTTCAGCGGGTTTTCTCGGAAAAAAATCCGGTTTTAAAGCTGTGAACGATGTCAGTTTCAAGCTTTATGAAGGTGAAACACTTGGTTTGGTAGGCGAAAGCGGGTGTGGGAAATCTACACTTGGAAACGCAATTTTACAGTTAGACAAAGCAACTTCCGGTGAAATCTGGTATCATGGAAAAGACATCACAAAACTTAGTGATCCAGAAATAAAGAAGCTTCGTAAAGATATCCAGATTATTTTCCAGGATCCGTATTCTTCGCTGAATCCGAGAATACCGGTCGGAAAAGCGATTATGGAGCCAATGCAGGTTCATAAGCTGTATGAAAACGATAAGCAACGGAAACAAAAAACCATCGAAATCCTGCATCGCGTTGGCCTGGGCGAAGAACATTTTAACCGATATCCGCATGAATTTTCGGGCGGGCAAAGGCAACGGATTGGAATCGCGCGGACTATCGCTTTACAGCCAAAGCTGATTGTGTGTGACGAATCGGTTTCGGCACTGGATATTTCAGTACAGGCGCAGGTTTTGAATTTATTGAATGAATTAAAGGAAAATTTTGGTTTTACCTACATTTTCATTTCACACGATCTTGCGGTTGTAAAATACATGAGCGATCAGGTTTTGGTAATGAATAAAGGAAAGATAGAAGAAATCGCCGATGCCGATGAACTTTATGCAAACCCTAAAAAAGAATACACAAGGAAATTAATCGATGCAATCCCAAAAGGCAATTAACATGTATACAAAAAATATTTTTGACAAAAAAGACAATCAGGAACTTATTGAAAGGCTTGAAAAAATCACTCCCGATTCTAAGCCTCTATGGGGAAAAATGAATGCGGCACAAATGGTAAAGCATTGTCAAAAGCCGCTTGATGTGGCCGAAGGCAGATTAAAGATGAAAGGCGGGATCCTTGGTTTTTTATTCGGAAAAATGGTAAAAAAACAATTCCTATGCGAAAAAGCGCTAAAGAAAAATATGGCCACTGCACCACAGTTTAAAATTGAGGAAACTCCCGAATTTGAAAACGAATGGCAATTCTTGGTCGCCATGATCAAGCGGTTTGGACAAAAAGGCCCCGAAGTTATTGTCAACAAAACACATCCTTTATTTGGCGAAATGACCGAAGAAGAATGGGGAACAATCCAGTACAAACATTTGGATCACCACTTGAAACAATTTGACGCATAAAAAAAGGCTCAGAAATCTGAGCCTTTTTTTAATCTATATTCATTTCCAGAATTTCTCCTTCTATAATCAGTTGGGCTTCCGTAGAAGCGATAATATGTTCTACAGATACGCCAGGCGCGCGTTCAAGCAGTTTAAAACCGTTTGGGGTGATTTCCAAAACAGCAAGTTCAGTAACTACTTTTTTAACGCATCCTACTCCGGTTAACGGAAGCGTACATCTTTTTAGGATTTTTGACTCTCCGGCTTTGTTTACGTGCATCATGGCTACGATAATATTTTCTGCGGAAGCGACCAGATCCATGGCGCCACCCATTCCTTTTACCATTTTTCCGGGAATTTTCCAGTTGGCAATGTCACCGTTTTCGGCAACTTCCATTGCGCCTAAAATAGTAAGATCGACATGCTGGCTCCGGATCATTCCGAAACTAAACGCCGAATCAAAGAAACTCGCTCCCGGAAGCGTTGTGATTGTTTGTTTTCCCGCATTGATGATATCGGCGTCTTCTTCGCCTTCGAACGGAAACGGCCCCATTCCTAGCACGCCGTTCTCACTTTGGAATTCAACCGAAATATCGGTTCTTACATAGTTTGCGACCAAAGTTGGGATTCCGATTCCGAGGTTTACATAGAAACCGTCCTTCACTTCTTTTGCGATGCGTTTTGCAATTTGGTTCTTATCTAAAGCCATAATTAACTTTTTTGTCTTACGGTTCGCTGTTCGATTCTTTTTTCAAATTTTTCACCTTTGAAAATGCGTTGCACGAGAATTCCCGGAATGTGGATTTCGTTTGGATCCAAACTTCCGACAGGCAATAATTCTTCAACTTCGGCGATTGTTATTTTTCCTGCTCCGGCCATTGGCGCATTGAAATTGCGGGCAGTTCCTTTGAAAATGAGGTTTCCTGATTCATCGCCTTTCCATGCTTTTACAATTGCGAAATCGGCTTTATATGCGTGCTCGAGAATATGCATTTTTCCGTTGAACTCGCGCGATTCCTTTCCTTCAGCAACTTCGGTTCCATAACCGGCAGGCGTAAAAAATGCAGGGATTCCGGCTTGTGCGGCACGGCATTTCTCGGCTAAAGTTCCTTGCGGCGTAAGTTCTACTTCGAGTTCTCCTGAAAGCATCTGGCGTTCAAATTCGGCATTCTCGCCTACATAGGATGAAATCATTTTTTTGATTTGCCGCTTTTGCAGAAGCAGGCCGAGCCCAAAATCGTCGACACCGGCGTTGTTGGAAATACAGGTTAAATCTTTTACGTCTTTTCGCACAAGTTCGGCTATGCTGTTTTCGGGGATGCCGCAAAGGCCGAAACCGCCGAGCATAATCGTCATTCCGTCTTCAATTCCCTGAAGCGCGGCATGTACGTCGTTTACTTTTTTGTTGATCATTATCGTTGTGGTTTTTAGCCCGGATGGAAGCGGAAATCCTTTTGAGCCATTTCTTTAACGGCTTAAAAGATTGCAGCAAACAGCCGGAACAGCTCCTGAAAATTATAATTCGAATTCGTCTGTGCTTTGTTGTTCGTGCTCATCGTCTGTTTGGGTTGTATCTTTTACAGCTTGATAACAGTCGACTTTTATTGCAAGGTTTTTGGGCCTTTCGAATGGATCTCGGGAAACTTCCAGTGTTTTATCTCCATAGCATTTTTTCATGAACATTCCCCAAATTGGCAAAGCGGCCGTTGCGCCTTGACCGTATGTGATTCCTTTGAAATGCGCCGAGCGGTCTTCGTTTCCTACCCAAACTCCGGTTGCGAGATTTGGAACCATTCCGACAAACCAGCCGTCTGACTGATTTTGGGTTGTTCCTGTTTTTCCTGCAATGGGGTTACGGAAAGCGTAGGGATAACCTGTTACGCGATTATATCCGTGCCCGCCGCCTTCGGTACGGAGGCGCGCTCCTGAGCCGGATTCTGTAACGCCTTCAAGAAGTTTTACAACCGCATAGGCGATATCCTGGTTTAAAACATCATGTGATTCGGTAACGGTTTTGTAGATTACAACTCCATTTTTATCTTCAATCCTGTCAATTACCTGGGGTTTTACATAAACGCCTTTATTGGCAAAAGTGCTGTAGGCGGCCACCATATCTTGAACGGTAATTTCTACCGCGCCTAATGCAATTGACGGTTGGGAAGGAATATTTGATTTTACGCCGAGTTTTTGTGTCAAATCGATCACAGCGTCCGGGCCAACCCTGTCAATTGCATTAGGCGCGGTAGAAATTA
>CAZSDN010000018.1:0-33573 GCA_964605595.1 uncultured Flavobacterium sp.
ACCAAGGACCCTCTGATTAACAGTCAGATGCTCTAACCAACTGAGCTAAGGAGGATTATAAATAAATAATTTCATTTGTAGCCTTTTTTATAATGTATGTATGCCTAATTGTTTGCCTTTTTCATAGATAACAGTAGAAAGGTTAAGTGTTTCTGTATAAATCTTGGCTTTCCATAAATAAATAAAATTTGTTTACTCTTTGTATTGAAAGTAATGTAATACATAATACTCCACACTTTAAATTTTCTGCTATATACATCTATGATAATTTCTTTGGAAGCATTTAGTACCAGGAATTGATTGATGTATTGCAAATGGGTAATATCTGAATGCTGTATTGTAATTATTACTGCTGTCAAATAATCAGCATTGAAAATGAGTTCAGTTTTATGTGTAGTTAAGTTCAGAAAATAATTAAACTGTTCACCTACATATTTATAACTGTGATAGCCACTAATTCTGTCATCTAATGCATCCAACTCAAACTGCCAATTTTCATGTTGCTTGTCTATTTTAAATGGTAGGTCAAGTTGTTTCATTGTTTGTGGTATAAAAAAACCACCATGAGGTGGTTTAGTCTGTAAATTTTATTTTATTCATCAGTTGTTGTTTAATTTGACTATGCTATCTAATACTTTTGAGTAGAGGACAGAATTGTCTGTTTGTATTCTATCAATATTTTGATAATCCAATTTATTTGAAGTTGATTTTATAAGGTATAAATTGAAATTTTCAAATGAATTTAAAGATGAATAAATTATTTGTGCATTGCACAAAATGTGTTCAGTATGGCTCTTGATTTCATAGATTTCCATAATTGGATAATTTGTGATGTCAAAAGTTAGTCCCTGAATTTTACTATTACATATATCATCAGTAATAGCTGACCTTAAAACTTCTGCATCATTTAGATTGTGCAACATTCCAAGATTCATCCCTTTATTATCCATTTCAAAAAGCACAAAATAATGCATAGTCATTTAATTGTTTGAATAAACATCATAATCATTACATTCCTTATTGCCAAGTATTAAAATTCCATACACCTGACCTTTATGAGAAGTAAACAGTGCTGTCCCATCATTTTTTATTTTTGTCTCATCAAAATCCTGTCCTTCAATTAGCTTACTTTCATCATCCATTAAAATTTCCAATATTTTTCCATCTTTTAATTCTATTGGTAAAGTATATGTTGCTCTATTTTTGGTTTTAGGATTATAATAATGTATATCAGCACAATATTTACCATCTCTATAAATAACCTCATTATTTGTCTTTTTCATGCAAGAAATGAACAATATAATTATCAATACTGATGCTAATAGCTTTTTCATTTGTCTTTCCTTTTCTTTAAGTATAAATAACTTACTCCTGAGCTAATAATGAAACCACAGAAAAAAATTAGATAATTAATTTTATAAACTTCAAAAGTATGCTCTGTTGCTTCTTTAAGTCGATAACCTTTTGCAGTTATGTATTGAGTTTCACCGGTTATATAACCTAATGCCAATGCAATAATTACTCCTAAAACAATTGAAAAAATTATTGTTTCATTATTATTTAAATCTTTGATATTCATATTAAAGTTGATTTAGTTACTACCCATTTTATCAGTAGGTGTGGAATATATAATTGCTCAATCATTTCTTGTTGAGCCTTAAGATTAAAGTTCAAAAAATCCAATTCAGTTTCCTTTCTTATCAATAGCATTAAATTTGAAATGTCTTGTTTTGCAGTTACTGAAAGATGGTTACTGTCATTGTTTTTTACGGATATTATAAATGTGATTAAATTGGCATAGCATTGAATTTTGAATGTTGCATCTTTCAATTTTTCATCTGACCAAAAATGCAAATTGGATTGCAATTGACTGTTTGTACTTAACATCAGATAATTACATTGCTCTTGGGCAATATCTAAAACCTTAGTAAATGGTAACTTGCTATAATTGCTATCAATAAACTTCTCTAATTCTTCCATATTTCAATACTCTTTATCTTCACAAATATACATTGTTAACCAATCCGATAACAGTAAAAATCTTAAATAGTACAACTTTTGAATAATAATTTTCAAAAGTTTTGACTAAAAAAGAATTTCAAATATTGGTTGGTAGAAGAATTAGACAGTTAAGAGAAGAAAGAAATTTATCTCAGACTGAATTAGCCAATTTATGTGAATTTGAAAGGTCAAACATGAACAGAATTGAAGCAGGAAACATTAATCCATCTGCATTTGTTCTTTATTCCATTTCCCTAAAACTAAATGTTGAAGTATCTGAATTATTGAACTTCAAAACTCTTCCAAAATAAAGAAATGGCTATTAATACAATGTTGCTTTAATTAAGCATCCAAAAAAAGCCTTAAAGCATGTCTATCTAAGCATTGGTACATTCTTGAAAGTTTGTAAAATACCAGGAATTGGAAAGAGATGTGTGATGTTGAAATTAAAATAAATCCAAATTCTATCCACATCTATATATAATTGTGCAGTAGAATTTGGATTTTTTTAGATTAGACAATCTTGGTTAAAACTAAAAAAACTATCCCGGCTAATAATCATGTGATCTAAAAGATTTATTTCCAATAAATCACATGCATCTTTTAGCTTCCTGGTAATTTTTCTGTCTGCCTCACTTGGCTTCATGTTTCCACTTGGATGATTATGCACCATTATAATGCCTGAAGCATTACATTTTAGTGCTACACTTAGAATGATTCTAATATCTACTATTGTTCCTGAAATGCCACCTTTTGAAAGTTCATAGATGCCCAAGACTAAATTTGCTCTATTCAATAAGATGATTTTGCATTCCTCTTGAAATTCAATTATATCTAAATTCCAATTTGCAATGATGAAATCAAATGTTTCATTACCATTGGATAAATTAATTTTGTCAGATTGATTAGTAGAATAAGAAACCTGTATTTCTGCTACTTTCATGTAATAAGGTTAATTAAAAGAAAAAACCTGCCCTGCATTGAAATCAATACAAGACAGGTCAACTCAAGGTTAGGCATGCTCTAATTCATGTTTGCCATTTTTTGAAAAGGCTTCAATTGATGGTTTTAATGCTTCATAAACTGGTTCTGATGCTTTGCTCTCAGTCAGCTCCTGTACATACACAAATCTGTGTGTAAAGGTTAAGACCTCTCCTGTTTCCTGCACTGTGTATTCATAAGGTTCACATTCTTCTCTTATGACTTCCCCTTTCATTTGAGTGCCAATGAGTGCCTTACAAGTAATTTCATTGAAGGTTGAAGAAATAAATGCTTTTCTTGCAGTTGCATAGAATTTGCCAGTTTGTTGTGATTTCACCATTTCGATACCACCCTGAGCTTCCAAGACAAAAAATGATTTTCCATCTTCTGTTTGTCTTTCTTTGTAATTAATAATTGTTACCATTTTTGAGTTTTTTGAGTTGCCTTTTGCTTAATAAGGATATTTATTATTGAAGATTCAGCTATCAACTTGAATAATCAATAAACAAATTCCTTTGAAAGCACAATGTTTATCATTGCTCCAAATCAGTGAGGGTTTTTAGGTGAGGGAGTGGAGTATAATTGATTACTTGCTACCTTATGTTGCTTTACATTTCAGTACAGTCACCATTTACAAGCAAGAACACCAGGAGCAGATTGAGCACATTATTTCATGAAGTTTGACATCTCAGATATTTAGTACAATTTTATCTTTCAAGATTTAAATTATTGAATTCAGAAACAAGTCAGCATTATTCTTTAGATATTAATTTACTCCTGGTGTAATTTCTTCTTAATCAAAAATGGGTGGGGGATATTTAGTTTTAAAGATGAAAGGGCTTATTCAAGCAAGGGGATTCGAGATTACACTTTTTTTGTTAAAAAAAAATATTTTACCCTTATATTTGAGCCAGTTATATAAATTATGGCAAAAAATCATTTTGAAAAACCTTTTGATGATGGCACAAAGGTAAAGTTAGAAATATTCAGAAATTATTTAGTGGAATGGCTTCCCGTGTTTATTTCTTCTTATGAAAAAACACATTGGGAGAATATTTTCATTTATGATTTTTTTGCAGGTGAGGGAAAGGATGTAAATGGTACACTTGGAAGTTCATTAATAATTTTAGATGTATTGAATGGTTTTGAACATTTAATTTCAACAACTAAAGTCAAGATTAATATAGTATTTAATGAAAAGGATGACAAAACTTACAAAAAGCTTTTAAGCAATATTAGTGCTTTTCAGTATAACAAAGAGAAGGTTTTTGTACATACATATAATAAGCCATTTCAGGATTTATTTGCAGAATTGTATCCTAAAATGATGAATCATAATAATCTTCCTAAACTTATGATTTTAGACCAATTTGGAATAAAAGAGATTACAAATGATATTTTTAAAAAATTAATAAGTTTTAAAAGGACTGACTTCATATTTTTTATCTCCTCATCATTTGTAAGAAGATTTAATGAGTTATCAGAATTCAAGACCTATTTATCCATCACTAAAGAAAGTTTTGAAGATTCAAAACCATTTCATTCACACAAGGTAGTATTTAACTATTATAAATCCTTAGTTGATACAAATTACATGTTAGCCCCCTTTTCTATAAAAAAAGGGATTAATATTTATGGATTAATTTTTGGGTCAAATCATACTTTGGGAATAGAAAAATTTTTAAAAGTTGGTTGGAAAATAAACCCAAATACTGGTGATGCTAATTACAATATTGATGAAGAAAAAATTTTAGATGGTCAACTGTCAGTTTTTGATGAAGAAAATACAATAAAAAAGTTAGGCTTGTTAGAATCTAAGTTGAAAGACCTTATACTGAATGAGAAGGAAACTTCATTATACAAAATCTATCTAAAGACACTTGATTTTGGTTGTCAACCAAAGCACTGTAATGAAATTTTAAGAAAACTTGAAAAGGAGAATAAAATCAACACTATTAAAACAAGAACTGAAAAAATACATAACTTAGCAGACCCAAAAGACATAAAATTAACACTAAAGTAGGTGAAATATTCAAAAATAGAATGGACAGATGCAACTTGGAATCCATCTACAGGTTGTAATAAGGTGACATCTGGTTGCAAGAACTGTTATGCTGAAACTATGGCTAAAAGACTGCAGGCTATGGGAACCCCAGGCTATGAGAATGGTTTTGAATTTACTATTATGCCTGACAGATTGGAGCTTCCAAAAAAAATAAAAAAGCCGACAAAGTTTTTTGTTAATTCAATGAGTGATTTATTTCATGAAAAGATGCCTTTTGATTTTTTAGATAAAGTATTCAAAACAATTGAAGAAACTCCATTACATCAGTATCAAATTTTGACAAAAAGAGAAAATATTTTAGCTGAATATTTCTCAGTAAGAAAAGTGCCTAAAAATGTTTGGTTAGGTGTGACAGTAGAAAACTCAAAAACAAAACACCGAATAGATGTTTTAAGAAACATTGATGCTGAAATTAAGTTTTTGTCCATTGAACCATTGATTGGGAATGTTGGTGTACTAAATTTAAGAAATATTGATTGGGTAATTGTTGGAGGTGAGAGTGGTCATAAAGCAAGACCTATGAAGCCTGAATGGGCAATCGATATACAAAAACAATGTGATGAACAAGAGGTTGCATTTTTCTTCAAACAATGGGGTACTTGGGGAGAAGATGGTGTCAAAAGAAGCAAAAAAGCTAATGGAAGAATATTGTTAGGTCAAGAATGGAATGAAGAACCTGAAGTATTAAATACAATTTAGATTAGTAATACAATTTCTTAAAAATGTGTCTTTCCATTTTGTCTATCCCTTGCCAAATAGACAGCCATTGAATAAGAAATATCATCAACAAATTCCTTAAGCATTGCTTCTGTAATCACAGATTCACCACTTTTAGTAAAAGCTTTTTCAATAGATTCATTGATTAAGTTACTCACAGTTTTATCACTATGTATTTTGTGAGCTACATCCATTGTTTTCTGCATGTTAGCCTGAATATTACTAATGAAATATTGGTTGTCTGTATTGTTCAAAATTTCATGCAATTCATTTCGAGTATAGTTTAGCTTTATTGGGGTTTTGATTTCCTGTTTTGAAAAAAGATTGTAGAAATATTGATATTCAATGTCAGTATCCTGGTAATTATCATTTAAGCAAATAATAAATTTAAGAGTTCCAAAAAGCTCAATGTAGCAGTAAAGTATTTCCTCTTTGGAATCTCCAATAATTTTTATGAAGTGATATAATTTTTGTTCATCTACATTTAAGTTTTCATTTTTAAAACCAAAATGATACCATGTTTTTTTTGAATCATCACTCCCTTTAATGTAACTCAATGTATTAGTGATATAGTCTTTATTACCTCCTTTATAGATAAAGAAATTCGCTGCAATTTTAGTGATTGCTCTAAATACCTTCCCTCCACCAACATTTAACTGCAAACTAATTGGTTCATTTAAATAATATCTTCCTCTGTTTGCATTAGAAATTATATCCTCTATTTTAAGATTAGGGTATTTCTTCAACAAACCTTTAAAATAAGTCTTGACATCCTTTTCATCATTTCCATGAAAGCTAACAGTATTTTTATCAACTGAAATTTTTGGCTTTGACTTAATTTCAGTTCCATTCAGTACATATTCTTCGCCATCTTTTGTTTTGCCTGCTAAGGGTTGGTATTTTCCCCTTTCTCTTTCAATCATAAAAAAATTCATGAAAAAGTTGAATTGTTTTGCAAGCTCGTCATCAATTTCACTCCCTAAAAGTTTATTACAGGGTTCACACAATAGGTTATTTGATTTGAGCTTACCGCCAATCGAATTTGGTATAATATGCTCGACACTTACATTCTCTTTAGTTAGTGGTGTTCCACAGCAGTAACAGGATTTCATAGGATATGAATTTCAGGCAAATATAGAAAACTACCTCATTATAAATTAGGTAGCTCACAGCCAATTCAATAACTAACAGTAATCTCCACTAACAATTTGTCCTTTCTAATTTTATAAATATATTGAAGGATGGTTATACTTCTCTTATTCTCCTGGTACTTTAGAAAATATTCCAAACAAGAGGAAAAAATCCAAATTCTACTGTTGAATTATATATTGGTAAGATAGTGAAATGGATTTATACGAAATTTCCAAAATTTGGGTCATTACTAAACTCATCTTGAACTTCTCCATAACCACTATTATTTAACCAAGCATTATCAATATTGTATATGAGATTTATGTATTCTGAAGTGCTTGGCATTTCTATAACTTTTGTTATTGTATTAATTTTACCAATACCCTTTTTGGTAGATTTATCTACAATAAAAAAAATATCTCTCAAAAGTTTTATCAAGGATGCATCATTATATTTCTTTTGTGAAATTGAAAATGCTTTTAAATTTTCATCATTATTTTTTATGTTATCCAAAATTGCTTGCAGTTCAATAGAGTGTTCCTTTTTAAATACAAAAGCAGAATCAATAGGAAGAAACAAATCTGCTTTATTTGTTTTAGACGAGTACTCATCTAATATGATGCTTTGATACTTATGAAGACTTTTATAGCTATTGATTAATTGATACTCCTTTGCAGAAATATATTCACTTACATTCTCTACTTTCAAAGAGTGGGATATTGCTAATCTCAAATATGTGTAAAGGTTAATGGCTATATCTATTGGCTTTTTCTTACCTATAAAATTACCATTCTTGTAAGTCAATAATTCACCATTGGGTGGGTAAATCAATTTGTTGAATTCAAAATTAAATTCCTTCTTTTTTCTTTGAATAAAAGTGATAATTTGCTGCTCAAAGTTAAAATTTCTGTACTCTCCAAGTTTATAATATTCTTGTTCTCCAAGTTTTTTATACAAAATGGAATTTGAAAAGATTGAAGCCCTAATTTTCTGATAACAATCTCTATCTGAATTAAGAGTGAAAAATGAATCTGTGTATATGTAATGATTAAAGTATTGGTCTAACCTATTTTGAATATTGCCTTCACTAAATTTATAGGTTGACATTTTAATAATGCTCTTTAAGGTACAGTTTACAAATTGATTATTCCAAACTGCCCAATAAATGTAATTCGATAAATTCTTACCATAGTTATCATGATGCTTGCCTAAGTAATCATCTCCTTTAAACAATTTTTCCACTTCATAGTCTGGATAATTTGCCACAACATCTAACTTTTTCAAATGCTTGATTTCATCATTTACGTGCTCTTTAATGCTATTATAATGCTCTTTGAAAATTGAATCTTGGTTATTCAATGACAAGAAGTGGGTTTGAAATGCTGGATTGTTAAAGGGTAAATAATTGATACTTGTTTCCTTGATGTAATTACTGGGTAAATCAGGAATCAATATTAATTTTTCAGGTGTGGGACTGATTATGAAAATTTTTGACTTCTTTCTTGGTCTTGCAACTGCTTGTATTATTGAATTAATTCTATCTGTAAAAATGCCATAAGAATTTTTATTTGTATTATTAGAAGCAAATTTTGAGGGTAAGATTACAAAAAAGGCACAATTTTCATCTTCAATACTAATTCCAGTTTTAAATCTTGTACCTATGTTGCAACTTTTGTGATTAAAAGATTCATCTTTCCCACCTATAAATAAATTTACATCTCCAAACTTATTTATCAGAGCTTTCCCGATTTCAGATTCATAAATTCCTTTTGCCAATTTTTTGGAATAAGTCAAAATATGAACTTTAGAAACATCGTCTATTTGAGATAATATTAAGTCCTTTAAATATGGGTCATCAGCTTTGTAAGTATATTTTTCATTTATACATAAATGGAGTTCACTTAAATTTTTATTGGCTTGACCTCTCTTGGTTTCATATATTTTTATTCTTTTTTTGGTTAGTTCTGCCAGAAACTTAATAGCCACTTTTGAAGATTCACTAAATGTTGCACTTGAAACAATTATTTTATGGACAACCTCTCTCCATTTAAAAAGATTAAAAATATATCTGGGATTGAAACTATCAGTTGATTCATGTATTTCATCAAAAATGAAAATCACTTTTTTATTCTGTTTTTTACAGCTTTCTATTAGAGCTTCATAATATTTCCTCTTAATATCAGATTGTTTGGGAGCAATAGTTCCGGGGTCACCCAAAATGCTTTTAATAGATATTAGCTGAATTGGCTTTTTGATGAATTCTTTAAAATTTCTTTCAGAAACACCAAATTCTTCTAATTCCTGATAATCAAAACAAATATTATCTAATTGGCTTGATTCTGTAATTTTTCTTTTATACTCTACATTAAGTGATTTGAAAGGAGTTATAACTACAATTAAGAAATTTTCATTGTGGTATTTATTTGCCTTAAAATACCTTTCAATAAATTTTAAAATAGCAACTGTTTTTCCTTGACCTACACTTGCATTAATAATAGTGGTGTCATTTTTATTTAAATCAATTATATCATTCAGGTTATCTGAAATAAAGCCACTTTCATTAGGCTCTATTATTGTTTTTTGGCTCTCTTCAAATTCATAACCTATAAAATCAGAATGATTTAATTCTTTAAATTGAATATCCAAACTTGAAAACGGCTTAACTTCTAAAATATCCATACATATAAATATAACTATGCTGTAAAAATACTTACAACATAGTCATATTTATATTTACTTATTTAATTTTTTACCTAAAGCTGACATGTGTTCACTTACTTTCTTCTGAACCACTTTTGCATAATGCTCCTGTGTAGTTGATAGTTTAGAATGTCCTAATAACTCAGAAACAATTTCCATAGGCACATCATTATAAAGCAATACAGTTGTAGCAAATGTCTTTCTTGCTGTATGGTGGCTTAACTTTTTTTCAATCCCAATTATCTCACCAATTTCTTTGATGTAGGAATTGAATTTCTGATTGCTTACAATAGGCAACATGCTTTGATGCTCCTGGTACTTTTGCAGTATTGATACAGCTTTAGGCAGAAGTGGAACAGAAATTTCTTTACTGGTTTTATCTCTAATCATTTTAATCCATTTCATGCCATCAAATCCAGTTTCAAGGTACTTGGATTCAAGTTTTGCCATTTCATTGTAAGCTAAACCTGTATAGCAGCAGAAAACAAACATATCCCTGACCTGTTCAAGCCTAATTTGGAAAAAGGAATGATTTTCCAACTTTTCAAGTTCTTCTGTTGTCAGATAAACAACATTTGTAACAACTCTTTTAGGCTTATGTTCTACAAAGGGGTTGGCTTCAATTAATTTTTCAACCATAGCAGTTTTAATCACTTTTTTGAATCTTTGTAATGCCTTGTTGATAGTAACTTGCTTTTGGAGTTTTGCAGTCTTTAAATAATATTCAAATTCCACAATGAAATGATAATCCAAATCTTTCAGCAGGATTTCATTCCTTTGGTATTTTGCCCTAATAAAGTCTTTCACATCATTTAAGATATAGGAAAATTTATTCCAGGTGCTTTGCCTGATTTCAATTCCAACCAGTTTCTGGTATTTATTCAGGTAGTCATTATAATGTGAAACTATACCAGTAGTTTTTTTGGCTGGCTTGCCTTTGTATTGGTTGTAGATATCATCAGCAGTAAAAGCATTCCCCTGAACTTGGAGCATTAAAAAAGCCTGATTAATTTTATTTTTAATCAGGCTCAGTTCAGTATTGGTAAATGTATTTTCTTCATTAGGTGGTTTGGCTGTTTGTAGCTTACTATACCAATGTTTAGGATTTATAAATAATCCTGTGGCAAAAGGCTTTCTTGAGCCTAAATATGTTAATCTGCAAACTAAAGGGACTAATCCTTTCTGGTTTTTTCTGGTTGCAGAAATAACAAACAATATCTTTAAAGTGTTTGTTGTCATTGGATTTCAGGTTAATTGATAGTTGGTAAAACATGCAACCCAAGAAAAAAAGGTTGCAACCCTAATTGTATGCCTTTTTGAGCAGAAATCAGGTAAAATTAAAAGTGTGGTTGAAGAAGTAATAAACATTTGGAATCCTGATAGTATGCAGGATTTACCACATATAAAAAAAGAGCAACATTTTCATGTTACTCTTTTTATGCTCCCCCTCTTGGGCTCGAACCAAGGACCCTCTGATTAACAGTCAGATGCTCTAACCAACTGAGCTAAGGAGGAAGGCGTATTGCCTTTTAAAGCGGTGCAAATATAAGCCGAAATTTATTCTTTGCAAATTTTTTGCTGTAAAATTTTAGTTTTTTTTATTTCCCTACAATTGCTTTGTAGATATCGTTTCCATTGGCAAACAAAACCAAAGCTATAAGTAAGAAGAAGCCAACCATTTGCGCATTTTCGAGAAATTTATCGCTTGGCTTTTTACCACTGATCATCTCATACAATAAAAACATTACGTGGCCTCCGTCAAGAGCCGGAATTGGCAAAAGGTTCATTACACCAAGCATAATTGAAAGGAATGCGGTAATTGTCCAAAAATATTCCCAGCTCCAAACATCCGGAAAAATATTGAATATGGCATAAAAACCTCCAACGCCTTTATATGCTCCCGTTTCAGGTGAAACAATGGCTTTCAGTTGCGTAAAATAACGCCCCATTTCTTCGCCGCTTCTGCGGAAACCCTCTGGAATGGACGCGCCTAAACCGAATTTTTCTTTACTTATTTTATAATATCCGAGTTTTTCTAAATCGGATGGTTTTAGAATTCCTTGGTTCACCCCAAGCTTTCCTTCAGGACTAATTACAATTTGTGTCTGTACTTCCTCTTTATCACGGAGAATAACCGCCGGTAAAGTCTTTCCTGCGTTGGCTTTATTAAATTCGACGATTTCATCGGCATATTTCATTTTTTGCCCATCAATAGAAAGTATCAAATCCCCTTTTTGCAAGGTCTTTTTGTTGGCTGAAGTGTCAGGAATATTGGTTACTACAAACGGAAAACGCAAACTCAGGTATTGCATTTTATTTTCATCCATCACTTTTGAAAGCAAATCGACAGGCAACTTAATATCCTGAACTTTACCGTCTCTTTCTATTGTAACGCTTTTTGAAAAGTTTACATTATACTGGAGGTCATTGAATTTTTCTACTTTCTTCCCATCTACAGACAGGACTTTGTCTCCGGTTTTAAAACCAAGTTTTTCTCCAAACGAATTCGTAACCCAAATCCCATCCTTTACTTCTGAATTTGCGATATAAGTGTTGCCATATACATAAGCCATCATCATGTAAATCAGGATCGCCAGTAAAAAATTTACCGTAACCCCGCCCAACATGATAATCAGCCTTTGCCAAGCCGGTTTCGAACGGAATTCCCATGGCTGTGGCGGTAATGCCATAGCTTCGGTGTCCATGCTTTCATCGATCATTCCCGAGATTTTTACATAACCTCCAAGCGGCAGCCATCCAATGCCATAAACCGTTTCGCCTATTTTCTTCTTAAACAAAGAAAACTTCACGTCAAAGAAAAGGTAGAATTTTTCAACTCTTGTTTTGAATAATTTCGCAGGAATAAAATGCCCTAATTCATGTAATATGATAAGTAAAGATAAGCTCAGTAAAAACTGGGACAACTTGATGACTATTTCCATTTTTTAATTTCAATTTCTAAATGTCCACAAAAGTAAGGTTTTCTGTTTATTATTTACAGCATAAATTTTTGAGACATTTAAATGTTTGTTAATTCTGCATAAATCGGCTTTTTTAACCGTCAATTGGGGTAAATTTACTATTCAAAAAAAACAACAATGCAGAAGATTAAAACAGCCCTGTTTTCCTATGGCATGTCCGGGAAAGTTTTTCACGCGCCTTTTATTTCTGTTCATCCGGGATTTGAATTGACCGGTTCCTGGGAACGAAGCCAAAAGCTGATCCAGAATGATTACCCAAACACAAAAAGTTACACTTCACTCGACGAACTGCTCAATGACGATATTGACCTTGTTATTGTAAACACGCCGGTTGAAACCCATTTTGAATATGCCAAAAAAGCGCTTCTCGCAGGAAAACATGTATTAGTCGAAAAGGCTTTTACAACCACCTCAGCCGAAGCTGAAGAATTAAAAAAGCTTGCGGAATCTAAAAATTTAAAGCTTGCCGTTTTTCAAAACCGCCGCTGGGACAGCGATTTTAAAACCGTTAGGAATATTTTTTTGAAGAATATTTTAGGAGAACTTGTTGAGGCAGAATTTCATTATGACCGCTACAATCCAGATTTGAGTCCGAAACAACACAAGGAAACGGCCAATGCCGGAGCCGGGATTTTGAAGGATTTAGGGCCGCACATCATCGATCAGGCTTTATACCTTTTTGGATTTCCCAATGCGCTTTTTGCCGATGTGAGGATTACGCGCAACAACTCTGTCGTTGATGATTATTTTGACATTCTCCTTTATTACGAAACGCTTCGGGTTCGGCTTAAAGCGAGCTTTTTTGTACGGGAACTTGCGCCGTCCTACATTTTACACGGAAAAAAAGGATCATTTTTAAAACAGCGCGGCGATGTTCAGGAAGATGCTTTGAAATTGGGCGAAAAACCAAATTCAAAAGATTGGGGAAAAGAACCGATCTCTAAAGAAGGAATGCTGCATACGCAAACCAGCGTTACCGTAATCCAGGAACATGTATCAACGCTCGACGGCAATTATATGGATTTTTATGATGCTTTATACGATTCCATTTTGCATGATAAACCCGAACCTGTAACTGCCGAAGACGGATTCAAAACCATGAAAATCATTGAAGCGGCAATCGAGAGCAGCAAATCAAAAAAAGTGATCGAATTTGCATTGCCTGTTTAATAAAATTTTTAGCCAAAAAAAAAAATAACGCCGAATCCAAAAAAACCAGACATTTGCCTCATATTTAAGCACCTGAAATTCTCAATAGCATCATTCAATTCCCAAAACATGTAATTTAACGCTCTTGATCGATTTAAATTTCATAACGCATTTTAAACCCAAAGCGAAATACCGCAAAACCTATAAACACGCGAAAGCTTCCTATTTAAACCGTGTCCGACTGGCGGTTTCGTTATTTTTTGCGGCAATGGGACTTACATTTGCAAGCTGGGCCAGCCGTATTCCTGATATTAAATCGGCACTTGATTTGAGCGAAGGCGAACTGGGAACCTTGCTTTTTGCGATTCCGTTGGGGCAATTGTTTATCATGCCCTTTTCGGGAAAACTGGTTACGCGGTTCAGCAGCTACAGGATTTTGTTATTTTCCTTGTTTTTTTATGCGGTTTCCTTGATCTCTTTGGGATTATCGCAAACGATCTGGCAGTTGGTCTTAGGGTTGCTGGCTTTCGGAATCTCAGGAAATTTATCCAATATCTCGGTCAATACGCAAGGCATCTATACGGAAGTTCTCTTCAAAAAAACCATCATGGGTTCATTTCACGGAACATGGAGTTTTGCCGGATTTATGGGAGCCTTGATCGGATTAGTCATGGTCGCGCTAGGGTTAACTCCGTTGATTCATTTTATGATTGTTTTTGGAATAGTCGTTTTGCTAATGGCCTTCAATTTCCGATTTTTGATTCATGCTAAAGACAAAGTAAAAATCGAAGACAAAAAGTTTTTCTCCAAACCTGATGCGGCGCTCATATGGCTGGGCGTAATTGGCTTTTGCTGCATGGCATCAGAAGGTGTGATGTTTGACTGGAGCGGCGTTTATTTTAAAGAAGTCGTAAAAGCGCCCGCGTCATTAGTAGTTTTAGGCTATACATCTTTTATGATTACAATGGCCTGCGGACGGTTTTTGGGTGATAAGCTCATATTGAAATTCGGAAGGAAAAGAGTACTCCAAACCAGTGGCATTATGATTTCGTCAGGACTTTTCATATCAGTTTTGTTTCCCTATATTATTCCTTCAACTTTGGCGTTTATGATGGTTGGTTTTGGTGTTGCGACAATCGTTCCGACTGTTTACAGCCTCGCCGGAAAAAACAAGACTGTTCCGCCCGGCGAAGCGCTGACAATTGTTTCGAGCGTGAGTTTTTTCGGATTTCTGCTTGGGCCGCCGGTTATAGGTTACATTGCCGAAATGTCGAGCCTTAAATTTTCATTTGGTTTTATCGGAATATTTGGGGTTTTGATTGCTTTCATGGTAACCAAAGTCAGGGCAATCGCATCGGCCACATCTTAATTTTTAATAAACCTGATTTGCTTATTTCCAAAATTTGTTTCGACATTTATAAAATAAACTCCTGCCGCAAGTAATGACACATCCCAATTCTTCTGGTTTTGGGTTTCTTTTATTTTTTGCCCCAGTGTATTATAAAAGTCTGTTTTTTGTACTAAAACACTTTCCGGGACATCCAGCGCCAGTTGATTTGTTGCCGGGTTTGGATATAATGAAATCGCTTCCAACTCAAAATTTTTAATTCCCAACGTAATAAAATTGCCATTGGAAATCAGGTTTTTTTCAGGATCAAAAGCAACGCCGGTTACAATAAACGGAATATTTTCAATAAAGACCTGGCCATTCGATGTATTATTCAAAACAACGTCTAATTGCTGCCCGCCGTTTCCAAAAACGCGAACCGGAACCGGCATTTCAAAAAAGCTTACTGAAGTATGGGACTGGCTTTGGTTAACTGTAAATTTTACCTGCCCGGCGCCTAAATTGTCCGCCAAAATATTATAGCTCGGAAATCCCTGCTTATAAACCCAGTCATTAAAAAATTCTGTCAGGCTTTGTCCATAAACCGCTTCCAGATGATTCTGCAAATCAGTGGTAAGCGCATAACCATAAGCCAGATTCGGATCGGAAAGATAATTTTTCACTGCCTGAAAAAACATCGTATCCCCCATTTTAAAGCGAAGCATGTGCAAGACCATTGCTCCTTTATTATAACTCAAACGGCTGCTGAAAATCCTGTTTACATTATTTATTTCCGCATCGGTAAGATAAATAGCACCGCCGGCCTGAGCCGTGATCGACTGGATCATGCTGTTTTTGTTATTCCGAAATGCGGCTAGACCGTCCAGATGTTCAATTACCATTGAAGCAAGATATGTTGCAAACCCTTCATTGAGCCAGATATCTTTCCATGTGCCGCAGGTGATCTTATCACCAAACCATTGATGCGCAAGTTCGTGCGCAATCAATCCGCGGCTGAAATTCTGCATGAACGAAACAGTAGTATGTTCCATTCCGCCGCCCCATCCAAATTGCGCATGGCCGTATTTTTCGTTGGCATACGGATACGTTTCAAACCGTTCTTCAAAAAAAGCCATGATTGGCAAAGTATTGGCCAGATTTACCAGATTTGAAGCCAGGCTTTCCGGATAAACATAATTTATGATAGGGAACTGGTTTGGGGCAGTTCCTGCTGTTTGTGTATGAATGGCATAATTGGTAACGGCAATAGCAATTAAATAAGCCGGAATGGGATATCCGTGATGAAAGTGTGTGGTTTTAGTCCCGTTACCGTTTGTCACCTGATTGATTTCAATGCCATTGGTAACGCTTACATATTGTGCCGGAGCTGTAATAAAAACGTCAATGCTTTCAACTTTATCATTCAGATCCTGTTTGCATGGCCACCAATCGCGTGCGCCATAAGGTTCTGAAAGTGTCCATAGAACCGGCGTACCCGAATGTTGGCTAACGATAAAAGCGTCCTGGCCTTGAGCGGGCTGACCGGAATAGCTTATTTCTACCGTAGCCGAACTTCCTGCTGTTAATCCACCCGGTAAATTAATAACCAACTCGTTATTTGTATTTTGTGAAAATGCAAGCGATACATTATTTCTTTTGACTGAACTCACGGTAAGCACACTGGTTAAATCAAAAATAACAGTTGTCATATTTGATAAGGCCGTAAAAGTTGTGGTCACTTTCCCTGTAATGAAATACACCGCGGGATTAACTGTAAATTCAAGCTTATGGTACGTAATATCATAGTTCGCCGTATTTGGATTTGTCATGAAATTCATTAGCGATGAAGCCGATTTCATTTCCGCCTCAGCGATATCATTGATGTCGTATTCCTGCTTTTGCGCGAAACAGAATCCGGTTATAAATACTAAGAACAGGTAAATATTTCTCATTATGTGCAATAATTTTGCGTAAAGATATTACAAAATACCTGTTTCATAAATAAACGTTGCCGTTTTGGGAGTTTCCTTCCGAATTTTAGCACAATCTTATTTCCTGTTTACTGTCGTACAGATTCAAAACATTTGATTAAATTTGCTCGCTTTAATATCCGGAGATTTTCCGGGAAAATATAAACCTCCATTATGTTACAGATCGCATTTATCAGAGAGAATCAGGAAAAAGTCATCAAGGCTTTAGCCAAAAGGAATATCGATGCAAAACCGATTGTGGATGAAGTCGTGCATCTTGATGAAAAAAGAAGAAGCACACAAGCCGAACTTGACAATACTTTATCCGAATCCAATAAACTATCGAAAGATATTGGCGAACTGATGAAAGCAGGAGAAAAGGCAAAAGCGGCAATCTTAAAAGAAAAAACCGTTTTGCTCAAAGATAAAAGCAAAGAACTTTCAGAAACCCTTGAAGTTTATGCGAGCGAGCTTACGCAAAAATTATATACGTTGCCCAACCTTCCGTATGAATTGGTTCCTGAAGGAAAAACTCCCGAAGAAAACCTCAATGTTTTCCAGGAAGGCGAAATCCCAAAATTGCACGAAGGCGCACAGCCACATTGGGAACTGGTTAAAAAATATGACATCATCGATTTCGAGCTTGGTGTAAAAATCACCGGTGCCGGATTTCCTGTTTACAAAGGAAAAGGTGCGAAACTGCAACGCGCTTTAATCAGTTATTTCCTGGATAAAAACACTGCCGCGGGTTATACCGAAGTCCAGGTTCCGCATTTGGTAAACGAAGCTTCAGGATACGGAACAGGGCAATTACCCGATAAAGAAGGACAAATGTACCATTCAACTATTGATGATTTATATTTGATTCCGACCGCCGAAGTTCCTGTTACAAATTTGTACCGTGACGTGATTTTGAACGAAAGCGAACTTCCGGTTTTAGCAACTGCTTATACGCCGTGTTTCAGAAGAGAAGCAGGTTCGTATGGCGCTCACGTTCGCGGATTGAACCGTTTGCACCAGTTTGACAAAGTCGAGATTGTCCGTATTGAACATCCTGAAAAATCATATGAAGCTTTGGAAGGAATGGTTGAACACGTAAAAACGATCTTGCAGGAATTGAAGCTTCCCTACAGGATTTTGCGCCTTTGCGGCGGAGACATGGGTTTTGCTTCGGCAATGACCTATGATTTTGAAGTATTTTCAACAGCGCAGGATCGTTGGCTTGAAATCAGTTCGGTTTCAAATTTTGAGACTTTTCAATCTAACCGGTTAAAATGCCGTTTCCGTGATAAAGACGGGAAGAATCAACTGGTTCATACGCTCAACGGAAGTTCATTGGCTTTGCCCCGTGTTTTGGCCGGAATCCTTGAAAATTATCAAACTCCCGAAGGCATCGTGATCCCTGAAGTTTTACGTCCATACACCGGATTCAGTATTATTGATTAACAATAGTTTAGTACAGCTCGATACTAATCTGACAAACTTATTGTTATATTAGTGCATTGTATTATCGCGCAAATGAAAAAAATCCATATCTATATTGCCCTGCTTTTCGCTCTGACGATTTCTGCGCAGAATGAACAGCTGGCGCAGCATTACTTCGATAAAGGCGATTTTGAAAAAGCGCTCGTGAGTTACGAGGAATTATTAAAGGTTCAGCCTTCAAACGGTGTTTATTTTCAAAGAACTGTCGAATGCTACCAGCAACTGTCGCAATTTTCCAAAGCCGAAGCAAATCTGATTGCGCGTTATGAAAAATACAAACAGCCAAACCTGCTGATTGAATTGGGTTATAATTACCAATTGCAGAAAAATGAAGGCCAGGCCCAAAAATACTATGAGCAGGCGATTGAAAAAATAAAAGAAAATCCGGCGCATGTTTACAATGTCGCAAATGTGTTTGAAAAAAGAGTCCTTTTAAAGCACGCTTTGAAAGCTTATGAACTTGGTGTCAGCCTTGAACCAAAATTCAATTTTAATTATCAGGTTGCGGTCATTCACGGACAATTGGGAAATACCGATCTTATGATTGAGAAATTCCTCGACGAATCCTATAAAAACCCGCAGAATTCCATAATGATACAGCACCAGCTTTCACGTTTCATGAACGACGAAGAAAGTGATGACACCTTCAATTCCATTCTACGGAAAGCATTGATTTTAAGAGCGCAGAAAAATCAGGATGTATTTTGGAATCAATACTTAAGTTGGTTTTATGTACAGCAAAAAGATTATGCAAAAGCCTTCATCCAGGAAAAGGCAATTTATAAACGCGATCCCGAAACGTTTTCAAATATTGTAAACCTTGCCGAACTTGCAAAAGAAGACGGTTACGACGAAACCGCAAAAGACATTTTCGGTTTTGTACTCGAGAATACGCAGGATATGGATTTACAGATCCAGGCGCATACATTTCTTATGGCTATGAAAATCGAGAAAGCGGCAGAAAAAGATTTCCCAGCCATCCGATCAGAATTGGAATTACTTTTAAAACAATTCGGAATCTCACCGTTTTCCTTGTCATTGCAAACATTGCAGGCGCATTTTGTAACTTTCAGCCTCAAAAATCCAACACAAGGAAAAGCAATTCTAAAAACTACCCTGGATTTGCCGCTGAATAAATATGAGGCCGCTGATGTAAAAATGGAACTTGCCGATATTCTGCTTTATGAAGAAAAATTTAACCAGGCGCTGATTTATTATTCACAAATTGAAAATGATCTCAAAAATGACGAAGTTGGCCACGAAGCAAGTTTGAAAGCCGCAAAAACGAGTTATTTTAAAGGTGATTTCGATTGGGCCCAAAAACAGTTCAAGGAATTAAAATCGGCTTCTACACAACTGATTGCCAACGACGCTTTGGAATATTTTCTTTTAATAAGTGACAATACGGTTTCTGATTCGACACGCACGGATCTGAAAAAATTCGCACGAGCCGATTATCTTCTATATCAAAATAAAACTCAGGATGCATTGGCAGAATTTCAATCGATCCTAAAAAACCATAAAACCGAAGAAATCCAGGATGTAACACTTCTTCGGTTGGGCGGCATCTATGAAAAACAGGGGAATTATACTGCCGCTTTGACAGAATACCAAACGATTATCGATAAATTTCCGCAAGGGATTTACATTGACGAAGCGCTGTATTTTTCGGCAGAAATTTATAACAGGCAGCTAAATGAACCTGATAAAGCCAAAGCGCTTTACGAGAAAATCCTTTTTAATCATCAGGACAGCATTTATTTTATTGACTCGCGAAAGAAATTCAGGCAGCTCCGCGGTGACAATAATCTATAAGAAAAACCTGATTTACAACCAAAATCATCATGATCATATATAACGTAACTATAAATATAGACGAAAGCGCCCATGACCAATGGCTTCGATGGATGCGTGAAAAACACATACAGGAAGTTCTTGACACAGGGAAATTCACTTCCGCACGTCTTATAAAAGTCTTGGTCGAAGAACAAATGGGCGGCCAAACCTATTCCATCCAATACACAACCGACAGCAAAGAAACACTTCAGAAATATTATGATGAAGACGCGCCAAGGCTCCGCGAAGAAGGAATACGGCTTTTTGGGGACAAAATGCTTGCATTCAGGACTGAGCTTCAGGTAATTGCCGATTTCAATTAATTTTCACCACGTAATCCATAATAAGAAATGGAAAATGTAAAAGCAAAAAAACACCTCGGCCAGCATTTCCTTAAAGATGAAAACATCGCAAAAGCAATTGCCGACACGCTTGACCTAAAAGGTTATGATTTCGTGCTTGAAATTGGCCCGGGAATGGGCGTGCTTACAAAGTATTTGCTCGAAAAGGACACGACGGTTTATGTAATCGAAATCGACACCGAATCGGTTGAATATCTTGACAAAAACTACCCAAAACTTCAGGGCCGCATTATATCTAAAGATTTTCTGAAATACAATATCAATGAAATTTTTGACGCAAAGCAATTTGCCGTCATCGGCAATTTCCCGTATAATATTTCTTCACAGATTGTTTTCCGCGCTTTGGAACTCAGAAATCAGATTCCAGAATTTTCAGGAATGTTCCAAAAAGAAGTCGCTGAACGCATTTGTGAAAAAAAAGGCACAAAAACCTACGGAATTTTATCTGTATTAGTACAGGCTTTTTATGATGCCGAATATTTATTTACGGTTAGCGAGCATGTTTTTAATCCGCCGCCAAAAGTAAAATCAGGTGTTTTACGCCTACGCAGAAAGGAAAATTTTGCATTGTCTTGCAGCGAAAAACTGTTTTTCAATGTTGTAAAGACCGCGTTTCAACAGCGCCGAAAAACTTTACGCAACAGCTTAAAAACTTTAAATTTATCTGATAATTTACGGGAAGATAGTATCTTTGATCTTCGCCCGGAACAATTATCTGTATCTGAATTTATTGAATTGACTCAAAAAATAGAAGCCGATGGAATTTAAAATCAGCAAAGAACTCATTCAACAAGTCGAAGAACTGATTGCAGCACGCAACGACAGGCAACTGGAAGCGATATTGAATGACTTGCACCATGCTGATATTGCTGAAATTCTTGACGAACTTAATTTTGACGAAGCGACTTATATTTTTAAAGTTCTTGACAGCGAAAAAACAGCTGAAATACTTCTTGAACTTGAAGATGATTTAAGGGAAAACATCCTAAAAAGATTATCGCCGAAAGAAATCGCCGAAGAGCTTGACGAACTCGAAACCAATGATGCCGCCGATATTATTGCCGAGCTTTCAAAAGACCGGAAAGAAGAAGTAATTTCAGAGCTTCAGGATGTTGAGCACGCAAAAGACATTGTCGAATTATTACGCTATGACGAACATACGGCAGGCGGAATTATGCACAAAGAATTGGTTAAAGTCAACGAAAACTGGACTGTTTTAACCTGCGTAAAAGAAATGCGTATCCAGGCCGAAAACATTTCACGCGTACATTCCATATATGTAGTTGATGATGAAGACCGGCTCAAAGGACGCTTGTCTCTAAAGGATTTGCTTACTTCATCGACCAGGATGCCCATTAGCGATGTTTACATAAAAAAGCTCAATTATGTAAAAGTTGACACTGAAGATGTCGAAGTGGCGCGTATCATGCAAAAGTATGATTTGGAGGCAATTCCGGTAATTGATGAGCTTGGGCGCCTGGCCGGAAGAATCACAATTGACGATATCGTTGACGTAATCAAAGACGAAGCAGATAAAGATTACCAATTGGCTGCGGGTATTTCGCATGACGTTGAAGCCGATGACAGCATCCTTGAGCTTACCAAAGCACGGCTTCCATGGCTTGTTTTAGCGCTTTTGGGCGGATTTATAACGGTTCGTGTACTGGGCTTATTTGAAGGAGCTATGGCCGAACATGGAAATTTATTTTTCTTTACTCCGCTTATTGCCGCAATGGCAGGAAATGTTGGTGTGCAATCGTCGGCTATTATTGTTCAGGGTTTAGCAAACGATACATTGAGCGGATCGCTTTTCAATCGTTTGATCAAAGAAGTATCGCTCAGCCTTTTGAACGGAATTATACTTGCATGCATATTATTTTTGGGAAGCCACTTTTTGCTGGATGTTGAATTTATAGTTGGTATTATCGTTACAACGGCATTAATTTCTGTTATCATAATTGCTTCATTGATAGGAACATTTATTCCGCTTTTGCTTGAAAAATTCGGTTTTGATCCAGCTCTTGCAACAGGCCCGTTTATTACAACCAGTAATGATATTTGCGGAATCTTGATCTATTTTTCGATTGCAAAACTGGTTCTCGGGTTCTAATTTGTTTGTTGGTGAAAAAATTTCTCTTCTTTTTGTTTACATTAAAAGCATAATCGTCAGGAAACGAAATCGATGTAATGTTTGATTTATTGAGATCACCCCGCTATTTTTACTATATATTCTATTTTAATTTGAATTATTTTATATTTTTACCCTTACAAAATTAGGGGTAATTGTAAATATTATGAGAAATAAAATAGAAAAACGTTGGATCATCGCATTTTTAATAATTACCACAATATCTCTGGCAGGGCTTTTTTGGCCAACGGCAATTGAAACACCTCAAATACTTTCCAAATTCGGGACAACTGAAGAAATCGTAACTTCTGATGTCGCATGGCTGTTAACGGCATCCTGTCTGGTTTTGTTAATGACACCCGGATTATCATTTTTTTATGGCGGAATGGTCGGGAAGAAAAATATTATATCGACCATGCTGCAAAGTTTTGTATGCCTTGGCGTAGTAAGCCTTTTATGGGTTATTGTTGCTTTCAGCCTCGCGTTTGGGGATCCGGTCGGGTTTACTGTAAACGGAAATTTTTACAGCATAATAGGGAATCCGCTTTCCTATCCTTTCTTAGACCACGTTGGCATATTGCCGCATACCGAAATGGCCACTACGATTCCTTTTATGCTTTTTGCTTTATTCCAGATGAAATTCGCCGTGATTACTCCCGCGATAATCACGGGATCTTTTGCTGAACGCGTGCGCTTTATTTCCTATTTATTGTTTATTTGCCTTTTTATATTATGCATTTATGCTCCGTTATGCCACATGGTCTGGCATCCCACAGGAATCTTGGGCAATTATTTTGGCGTAAAGGATTTTGCCGGCGGAACAGTTGTTCACATGAGTGCAGGATTTGCTGCTTTGGCCGGAGTACTGGTTTTAGGAAAACGCAAAAACAGCAATCACATTCCGACCAATATCCCATTTGTACTTTTAGGAACAGGAATGCTATGGTTTGGATGGTTCGGATTCAACGCCGGATCAGCATTAGCAGCAAACGGAATTGCCGCAATGGCATTTGCTACAACAATTACCGCATCTGCAGCAGCAATGATGACGTGGATTTTCTTTGACCGCATAAATGGGCGGAAAGTTTCTGCACTCGGCGCCTGCATAGGAGCTGTCGTAGGATTGGTTGCTATTACTCCGGCTGCCGGTTTTATCTCGGTTCCTGAAAGTATTTTCTTCGGTTTCAGCACAGCGATAATTTCCAATATCGTGGTTAATTGGCATGTCATGAAAAAAATCGACGACACGCTTGACGTTTTTGCCTGCCATGGTATTGGCGGAATAATGGGGATGATTTTAACCGCGATTTTTGCACATGGTGAAAATGCAAGCCTTTTGCACGGCGGTCCAAATGTGTTTGCGCACCATATGATCGCTTTGCTTTTGGTTTCGGGATTTACTTTTTTCGGAGCATTGTTACTTTATAAAATCACAAATGCCATAATTCCACTACGTGTTTCGGAACAATCGGAAACTATCGGCCTCGACCTTTCACAGCATAACGAAAGCCTTGATCACCAAAAACCTGTTCCAATGACAATTATTGATCTGGCCAAATAGAGTTCAGATTCATTTCGTATTTTAGCCAAAAAGACCGAATTATGAAAAAAATTACGATTCTTCTGGCTCTGGCATTCTTGATTTCCTGTAAAACATATAACGGTTTCGATGTTGTTTCAAAAGAAAAATCAGCCGTAAACACAACACTTGACAATTGGCATAAAGCTGCCGCAGAAGCTAAATTCGAAACTTACTTTTCCTTAATGACCAATGACGGTGTGTTTTTAGGAACAGATGCTACCGAAAATTGGCAAAACGAAGCATTTCGGAATTTTTCCAAACCTTATTTTGACGAAGGAAAAGCATGGAATTTTACCGCAATTGAGCGCAACATTTATCTTGACAGGAATTATGAAACCGCTTGGTTTGATGAATTGCTCGATACGCAAATGAAAATTTGCCGCGGCTCGGGCGTACTTAAAAAAGTTGACGGGGAATGGAAAATCGCACATTACGTTTTATCCATGACGATTCCAAACGACGACATAGGCAAAGTAATCGAGATGAAAGAAAGTTTCGACAATCAATTGTCCGAAAAATTAAAAAAGAAATAATCAAAAATCAGGATAAATGCTCGAGCATGTCTTTTGTCATAAGTGGCAAATCGAATTTATGGCTCCAGCCCCAATCTTTCCTCGCTTCATTATCATCAATGCTCGACGGCCAGCTGTCTGCAATTTTTTGGCGAAAATCAGGATTATACGTAACCGTAAATTCAGGGATGTGTTTTTTAATTTCGGCCGCTATTTCCTTTGGCGTAAAACTCATCGCTGCCAGATTATAGGACGAATGGATTTTGATATTCCCTTCAGGCGCCTGCATTATTGAAATTGTCGCCTGAATCGCATCATCCATATACATCATCGGCATTTTAGTGTCTTCAGACAAAAAACACTCGTATTTTTTATCCGATAAGGCTTTATGGTAAATATCGACCGCATAATCGGTTGTTCCTCCGCCCGGTGGCGATGACCAGCTGATTAATCCAGGATAACGGATGCTCCGCACATCGACGCCAAAAACATCATGGTAATATTCGCACCATCTTTCACCCGATTGCTTACTAATCCCATAAACTGTTGAAGGTTCCATGATAGTGTATTGCGGCGTATTTTCTTTTGGTGTTGTTGGCCCGAAAACCGCAATGCTTGAGGGCCAGAAAATCTTCTTGATTTTTTTTGCTTTCGCAAGATTCAACACATGAAAAAGGGAATTCATATTCAAATCCCACGCAAATGCCGGATTTTTCTCGGCTGTAGCCGAAAGAAGCGCAGCCATAAGATACACTTCGTCTATCTTATATTTCTCGACCAAATGCTCAATCTGATTAAAGTCGAGCGCGTTTACAACCTCAAACGGCCCTGAATTCACTACATCAATATTCAGCTTACGGATATCTGAAGCAATAACGTTTTCTGTTCCGTAAACCTCTCGAAGTTTTTGCGTCAGCTCAGTTCCAATTTGGCCGCATGCACCAATAATCAGGATTTTAGTACTCATTTGTGTCGTCGTTTAGTACCGCAAATATAACGTTTTCGTTAAAGAAATAATCGGCCAAAAAGCTTAAAATTTAAGTTCATCGGCCATTTCCTTAAGTTCCAAAACATTAGTGAAATTCCTGTTAAGATTAAAATTCCCAAAATTGCCTTATCCAAAAAAAGAGTAACTTTGCTTTAAATTTTTTGAAATGAAAATCAGATTGTATTATTTGTTCTCCCTGATGTTTATTACGCTTTCCTGTCAGGATGATGCTGAAAAAAGACAGGCTGCACAATTGAAAGATCTCAAGAAAAAGGAAATTGTATTTACCGAAATCAATAAATCCTGGGCTTTTTCTGAACCACAGCTCAATGCGATGACACAATCTGAAATTAGCAACTGGTCTGAATGGCGCTTGTTTTTAACCGAATTGAAGCAAAAACCAAAAAGCTCAATTGGCGCATTCCAGAAAAAAGCAAAAACGCTTTCGCAAAAAGCAAGCGCTTTAGACAATAATATCCCTGAAAAATTTGCGCTTCCTGAAGTAAGAAGCCGCATTTCAGCCTTAACGTCAAAAATACGTTTTCTGGACTTATACATAAATGTTAATGATATTCCGGCTCAGAAAATAACGCCGCTATTTCCCGAAATCAATGCCGAGCTGGCAGCACTGGCCCGCCAAATGGAGGAAATAATCCAAAAAGAAAGGATTCCGCTTGAGCAAGGTGAATCAGACATGATCAGGATGCTTGATACCACAAGGGCAATTCCTTCAACGAAACCAACAAATAACCTGCCTAAAAAGTGAGTAAATCCGCTTTATTACAAAAATATTCGTCTTCTCCAAAAATCAACCAGATTGCTGAAAGCATTTCAGAACGGGAAAAGAAAATCCATTTAAAAGGGCTGGTTGGTTCTTCACTTTCATTTGTAGTAAAATCACTTTTTGAAAAATCAGAAAATCCATTTCTGCTGATTCTGGACGACAAGGAAGAGGCGGCATATTATCTCAACGACCTCGAGCATCTCATTAATAATGAAGACGTGCTTTTTTATCCCGGTTCTTATCGGAATCCGTATCAGATTGAAGATACTGACAACGCAAACATTTTGCTTCGCGCCGAAGTTTTAAACCGTATAAATTCACGCAAAAAACCGGCAATAATCGTTACTTATCCTGAAGCGCTTTTTGAAAAAGTAGTAACGAAAAAAGAACTCGAAAAAAACACGCTCAAAGTCGGAACCGGCGACAAGATCTCTATCGATTTTATCAATGAAGTCTTATTCGAATACGAGTTCAAGCGTGTTGATTTTATTACCGAACCGGGAGAATTTTCAGTGCGTGGCGGAATTATCGACGTGTTTTCGTTTTCAAATGATACTCCTTACCGCATTGAGTTTTTTGGCAATGAAGTGGAAAGCATCCGCAGCTTTGATGTAGAAACGCAGCTTTCGATCGAACGCCAGAAAAAGATAACGATTATCCCTAATGTCGAAAATAAATTTTTTCAGGAAAGCCGTGAAAACTTCCTGGAATACATAAATCCGAAATCGGTTATTTTTATCAACAATACCGAAGGGCTTTTTGACAAGCTCAACCGCCTTTTTGAAAAGGCTAAAATCGCATTTGACAAATTATCGAAGGAAATCAGCCATGCCGAACCTGAAAAATTATTTGTAAATGAAGCTTCATTCGGCAGGAAAGCACTCGATTTTACAGTTGCCGAAACAGGTTCAAAACCAATTTTTAAACCTGAGAAAACCTTTGAATTTCACATTCAGCCACAGCCGTCATTCAATAAGCAATTTGATTTATTGCTCAACAACCTGAGCGAAAATCATTTTAACGGAATCAAGAATTATCTTTTTTGTTCGAACGAGCAACAGGCAAAACGGTTCCATGATATTTTTGAAACATTGGACGAGACCAATTCTGAGAGCATCCGGAAACAGTATGATACGATCACGATGCCTTTGTATCAGGGATTTATTGATGAGGAAAATCAGGTTGCCTGTTATTCAGACCATCAGATTTTTGAACGTTACCACAAATTCAGCATCAAGAACGGTTATGCAAAAAAGCAAACGATCACGCTCAAAGAACTCAACACATTATCTGTTGGAGATTATGTGACGCATATCGACCACGGCATCGGAAAGTTTGGCGGTTTGCAGAAAATACAAGTCGAAGGCAAAACACAGGAAGCCATAAAGCTTGTTTATGCCGACAATGACATTGTTTACGTCAGCATTCATTCGCTTCATAAAATTTCAAAATTCAATGGGAAAGACGGCGCTCCGCCAAAAATCTATAAACTTGGCTCAAACGCATGGAAAGTTTTAAAACAAAAAACCAAAGCGAGAGTCAAGCATATTGCGTTTAACCTGATCCAGCTTTATGCGAAAAGAAGGCTTGAAAAAGGTTTTCAGTATAACCCGGACAGTTATCTTCAACTCGAGCTCGAAAGTTCGTTCATTTATGAAGATACGCCCGATCAGACCAAAGCAACACAAGAAGTCAAAGCCGACATGGAAAGCGAGCGCCCGATGGATCGGCTGGTTTGCGGCGATGTTGGTTTCGGGAAAACCGAAGTTGCCATCCGCGCCGCTTTTAAAGCTGTCGATAATGGAAAACAGGTTGCCATTTTGGTTCCTACAACTATTTTGGCGTATCAGCATTTCAGAACATTTTCGGAGCGCTTAAAAGACATGCCGGTAACGATTGGTTACTTAAACCGTTTCCGTTCTGCGAAACAAAAAACCGAAACTTTGAAAGGCCTAGCCGAAGGAAAACTTGACATTATTATCGGAACACATCAACTGGTCAATAAAAATGTAATCTTTAAAAATTTAGGATTGCTGGTGATTGATGAAGAGCAAAAATTTGGCGTAAACGTAAAAGACAAACTTAAAACGATTTCGGCCAATGTTGACACTTTGACGCTGACCGCCACGCCAATTCCGAGAACATTGCAGTTTTCACTCATGGCAGCCCGCGATTTATCTGTAATTACAACTCCGCCACCAAACCGTTATCCCATTGAAACCAATGTTGTGGGTTTTAACGAGGAATTGATCCGGGATGCGATTTCATACGAAATCCAAAGAAACGGACAGGTTTTCTTTATCAATAACCGGATTGAAAACATCAAAGAAGTTGCAGGAATGATCCAGCGTTTGGTTCCGCACGCAAAAGTTGGTATCGGCCACGGCCAAATGGACGGAAAGAAACTTGAGGAACTCATGCTTGCTTTCATGAATGGCGAATTTGACGTTTTGGTTGCAACGACAATTATTGAAAGCGGGCTTGATGTGCCAAATGCCAATACGATTTTCATCAATAACGCCAACAATTTCGGATTGTCTGATCTGCATCAAATGCGTGGCCGCGTTGGACGAAGCAATAAAAAGGCATTCTGTTATTTTATATGCCCGCCCTATTCGGCAATGACTGATGACGCACGAAAACGAATCCAGGCTTTGGAACAATTTAGCGAACTCGGCAGCGGTTTCAATATTGCAATGAAAGATTTGGAGATTCGTGGCGCCGGGGATTTATTGGGAGGCGAGCAAAGCGGGTTCATAAATGAGATCGGTTTTGAAACCTATCAGAAAATCATGAATGAAGCCATTGAAGAACTCAAGGAAAATGAATTTAAGGATTTATATTCGGATGAAGAAAACCAAAAAGAAAAGGAATATGTAAAAGAAATCCAGATTGATACTGATTTTGAATTGCTTTTCCCGGATGATTATATCAACACTATTTCAGAAAGGCTGAACTTATACAATGAATTAAGCCTGATTAAAGACGATGAAGCGCTTTTGGAATATGAGAAAAAGCTGATTGACCGTTTCGGGCCACTTCCAAAGCCGGCAAAAGCTTTATTGAACAGCGTTCGCATAAAATGGATCGCGACCAAATTCGGGATTGAAAAACTGGTTATGAAACAAGGAAAAATGATTTGTTATTTTGTTTCCGACCAACAATCGGAGTATTATACTTCAGGCCAGTTCCACAAAGTATTGCAATTTGTTCAAAAGCAGCCGGCGCTTTGCCGTATGAAAGAAAAGCAAACGCCAAACGGTTTGCGTTTACTACTGACTTTTGAAAATGTCAAATCCATTCGAAAAGCCTTAGAATTGATTGAAATGATTTAAGATTTTAGCAGTTTAGCTATTTGAGACTTTATCTTTTTGGGTACCGATGCTGTATATCCGATTTTGATGAAGCTTACAATTCCGTTTTGATCGATAACAATATTTGTTGGATAACTGGTTATGTTATATGAGCTTGAAACCGAAAGCGCATTTGCAACCGGATTATATTCCATTTTTTTTGTTTCCAGAAATTTTTCGATTAATTTTTTATCATCGAACGAAAATGAAATAAATGCCACGTCTTTATCTTTGAATTCGAGCGCTACTTGGTTAAGTTCAGGGATTTCCTGTATACACGGTGCGCATTTTAAGAACCAAAAATTGAGTACGACTACTTTACCTTTTAAGTCTGACAGTTTGAATTTATTCCCATGAATATCTGTTACGTCAAAATCAGGCGCCGCTGAACCGTTAAGGGAATCGAGAGCTTTTTTACTATTTTTCAAATATTCGTCTGACTTCTTTGCACGCAGTTTTTTCTCTTCTTTCGAAAGTTTTTTATAAACTATAATCAGGCTTTCGTCATTGGTGAACAACTGCTGTTCATAATCAAAACTTTTATTTATGGCATTTACAGTTTCATCTGCTAATTTTTGCCCTTCAGCATCAAATATTAAAATGCTTGTAAACTTTCGGTTCAATTTATTTGTTTCCTTCTTTAAAGGATAAAATCCTTCGGGTATAAAACTATAACTCTGCGAGAAAACGTTTAAGCTCACAAGAAGTAAAAAGACGGCAATTGACTTTTTCATTATAATGTTTTCAAATCTTTTATTACCTTAAAAGCAACGTCAACATCCTGGTCATTAACCAATACCGTGAATTCATATGATGTAGAAATTACTTCATTTATAATAATTCCTTCCCACGCCAAACGCTGGAAAATGAAATAATATACTCCCGGAGTGGACACATTGTCCTTTGGCAATTTTATGGTTATTGATGCCAGGTTGTCAAACCTATGCAACAATTTTTCATCCGAAAAATGTTTATCCACCAAATGAACTACGCTTTCGCTGACTACGATATTTGTTTCGCTTACGCCCCGTGATGAAGTATAAAAAATATCAGAATACGTATTTATCTCTGAAATCAACTCTGCCTGTTTGTTCAAAATCGTATCAGAAACCGCAAATGTAAAATCAGATAATGAAGATCGGACTGTAATTTCTCCTAAATTCTTTAAAACCTTTATAATCTTATGGTTCAGCCTAAAATCCAAATCTTCAGAAAGCCGTTTTAATGCCATTACAATTGCGCCTTGCTTAACGTCCTTTCCCAATTCCTGTTGCAATTCGGGCAGAATGTTTCGTGACAACGACGTTAAATTAATGATTCCCTGCGACAGGGCACTTAGTAAAAATGGCTTCGTCTTGATATAATTCTCGACAACCGAAGAAATTGTTTTCATAGTTTAGTAGATTAGTGGGTGGACAAAAATACAATTAAAAACAATTTGTTAGAAATACAACAATTAAAAATGATAGAAAGCGTCTTTCAGATGGATTATATCGTATTCGTTTTCAAGTTTTTGAACAGCGATAATATCAAATCGTACGTTTACATCAAGATCATTGGAAATGACATATTCATTTATAGCTTTGACCAAAAGCTGGATTTTCTTTGGTTTGACAAAATCTTGTGGCAAGCCAAAATCAATATTTGAACGGGTTTTCACTTCAATAACTGCCAGGGTTTCTCCTTTTTGCGCGATAATATCAATTTCAGCTTTTTGAAATGTCCAATTTCGCTCTAGGATTTGATAACCATTTTTTTGCAGGAATTCGCCCGCAATTTCTTCACCTTTTTTCCCTAAATCATTATGTTCAGCCATTTTTAGGAATTGGGTTTTAGTAGATTATTCGAACTTAACTACTGATTCTTTGTCAGTAACCTGAATTGAGATTGTTTTTCCCAGGATTAACGAGCGGTTGTCTTTTATATGCCCGGCCGGAAAATTATAAATGATCGGAAAATTATAATCTTTTAAAACATCCTGAATGATTTCCAGTCCATCTTTTCCCCACGGAATGTCGTTGTCGTTCATTTCGGTCATTCCGCCAACGATCACGGCTTTCAAACCGTCAAAATAACCGTTACGTTTCAAATTCATCATCATCCGGTCGATGTGGTATAAATATTCATCGAGATCTTCGATAAAAAGTATTTTTCCCTTGTAATCAACTTCCGATTTTGAACCAAGGATACTATATAAAACCGATAAATTTCCGCCAACAATTTCTCCTTTTGCAGTTCCGGTTTTATTGAATGGATGTTTTTGAATTTTATATTCCAGTTTTTCTCCAAACAACGATTTCCGGAAAGTTTCAATTGCCTGAGGCGTTGCCGTTTTTGCAGAAATTGCCATAAGCGAATGCAACGTTTCAATTCCCATATTATTGATATGGCTGTGCAAAACCGTCACGTCGCTAAAACCGGCAATCCATTTTGGCTTCTTCTTGAAGTTTGTGAAATCAATCCTGTCGATGATCCGAACTGTTCCGTAACCACCTTTTGCCGCCCAAATTGCTTTGATTTTCGGATTATCGAGCATTTCCTGAAAATCGGTTGCGCGTTGCCAATCGGCGCCGGCAAGCTGGTTTTCCGATTTTCCGATGGTTTTCCCGATCACAACTTTTAAACCCCAGCTTTCAAGTAATTTGATTGCCGGTTGTAAAGTCATCAAATCAATTTTTCTGGCGGTTGCCACTATTCCGACGGTGTCGCCTTTTTGAAGAAATTCGGGTGTGATCATTTTTCGTTGCGCTATTGTATTTTGGAAAATGAAAAGCCCGAGGATAACGGTAAAGATTATTTTTGGATTTTTCATTGGATTGGATTCGTAATTACAAATATAGCAAGTAAATTGGAACTCGGATTACGTGAATTCCACAGATTTTTAGCCCCGATAGCAACGGAAATCCTTTTTATTTTTTCTTTAAAAATAAAAAGATTGCAGTGAATAGCGGGAACATGCTCCTGATAAAAACCCTAAAAATCCCGATTCTATTATGTATTTTTGCACTCTATAAATTTGATTATGTTACAAAATCCAAAACGATATACGATTACGGCGGCTTTGCCTTATACCAACGGACCAATCCACATTGGGCATTTGGCGGGAGTTTATGTGCCATCCGATATTTATGCGCGCTATTTGAGACAGCAAAATAAGGATGTTGCGTTTATTTGCGGAAGCGATGAGCACGGCGTTGCTATTTCGATGAAAGCGAAAAAAGAAGGCATTACGCCACAGGAAGTTATCGATAAATATGACGGAATTATCCGTAAGTCTTTTGAAGATTTTGGGGTTTCATTTGATAATTATTCGCGTACATCGGCGAAAATACACCATGATACGGCATCTGAGTTTTTCAGAAAACTGTATGATGATGGGAAATTTATCGAGGAAGTAACCGAGCAATTGTATGACGAGAAAGCCGATCAGTTCTTGGCAGATCGTTTTGTGATGGGAACCTGTCCAAAATGCGGTAATGAGGAAGCGTATGGCGATCAGTGCGAAAAATGTGGTTCGACGT
>CAZSDN010000019.1:0-7166 GCA_964605595.1 uncultured Flavobacterium sp.
GATCTCGCAAGTTTTTAAATACCTTTTTTTATTTAAAAAAATGTTAAAGATTATAAAACACTGAAAAGGTGCTTTTTATAAATAAAAGTTTTTTTGGCTTTTTGTAAAACTTACTTCCTTATTACTAACAAACCGCAGCCCCGAGTGAAACGGAAATCCTTTTGACTGTTCTTTAACAGGCAAAAGATTGCAGTGCAAAGCGGGAAATGTCTGCAATAGAAAATCTACTCCTTGACTGAAGGCTTACTTAATTTATTAACCCAGAAATCTGCCAAATCAACATATTCTATCTTTACGGCCGGTTCCTGATTAGGAAGCCTGCCATTTTGAAAGGCGCGTACAAGAATCGTTTCAATAAGATAATCTTCGTTAACCTGATAAGGCTCATACTTTGTCTTTAAATTGATGTCAAAAAGCTTTGCGGTATTATTAGACCAGAATGCTTTCCATCCGCTTTTATATTCTTTTATAAGTTCGAAAGTCGTATTTCCTGTTTGGCGGTAAATAAGCTTAACGAGGATTTGTCCATCTTTACGGGACAATTGCTTGAGTTGCGGTTCAAATTGGTTTTGAAGATAATCCTCTACAATCTTAAAATATTTTTTTCGTTCACGGTTGGTTTTGAGTTTTGCCATTCCGGCATTTAGGGAAGTAAGCGTGGCGGAAGTAGTTTTTGCAAACGGATACACCTTGTAAACCCGGCGCTGTAGAATAAGAAACCTTTTTTTCGTTTCTGCATCAGCCTTAGCTTGGCTTCTGTCAATAATAATTTCTTCGAGTTCAACGGGAAGCCCTAATGTATCGGGTTCTTTTAAATAATCATCTCTTTTATCTTCCTGAGCTGCTACGGATAAAGTAATCAAAAATACCACGAAGAAATATCGAATAGGATTCATAAGTCCAAAATTATTTTCAAAATTATGCATTATCTACGCAACTCTGATGCCAAATTTATAAATTAGCAAAAAAAATAATTTATGAGTTCAAAATCACTACTGACAAAAGATTCCATGGCATTTTTGGAAAAATACCTGAACAACGCATCACCGACAGGTTTTGAAGCCGGAGGCCAAAAATTATGGATGGATTATTTAAAACCTTATGTGGATACTTTTATTACCGACACTTACGGAACTGCTGTGGGAGTAATAAATCCCGACGCTCCTTATAAAGTAGTTATAGAAGGCCATGCCGATGAAATTTCATGGTACGTAAATTATATTACCGACGATGGCCTCATATATGTAATCCGTAATGGCGGGTCTGACCATCAGATTGCTCCCTCAAAAAGAATAAATATCCATACAAAAAACGGGATTGTGAATGGTGTTTTTGGCTGGCCTGCAATTCATACCAGAAACCGCGATAAAGAAGAAAATCCAAAAATAGACAATCTTTTTATTGATTTGGGATGTGAAAACAAGGAACAGGTCGAAAAAATGGGAGTTCACGTTGGTTGCGTCATTACATACCCGGACGAGTTCATAGTTTTAAACGAAGACAAATTTGTTTGCCGGGCAATTGATAATCGTATGGGCGGCTTCATGATTGCCGAAGTAGCTCGCTTGCTGCACACAAACAAGAAAAAACTGCCGTTTGGTTTATATATCACAAATTCTGTTCAGGAAGAAGTTGGTTTGCGTGGCGCAGAAATGATCACCAAAACAATCCGCCCGAATGTTGCCATTGTAACCGATGTTTGCCATGACACCACAACGCCAATGATCAACAAGAAAATTGAAGGAGAAACAAAAATCGGAAAAGGCCCGGTAATTACTTATGCCCCGGCAGTTCAAAATAATCTGCGGGAACTTATAATCAATACTGCCGAGCAAAATAAAATCCCTTTTCAAAGGCTCGCTTCCTCAAGGGTTACAGGAACCGACACCGATGCGTTCGCTTACAGTAACGGAGGAGTTGCCTCGGCACTAATTTCTCTTCCGCTACGTTATATGCATACGACTGTTGAGATGGTTCACAAGAATGATGTGGAAAATGTAATCCGATTGATTTATGAATCACTTTTAAAAATTGAAAACGAAGAAACATTTTCTTACTTTAAGTAAAATAAAAAAGCACCATATTTACATGGTGCTTTTTCGAATCTAAAACTACTCTCACTAAACCTATTTTTTCATTTGCTCTTGCAAATAAGCGGCCGCTTCTTTTGCGCCGGAATTTTCTGCATGCTTTAAGGCCGTTAAGCCTCTTTTGTCTTTAGCACTTATATCTGCTCCTTTTTCAACAAGGAGTTTCAAAATTTCTACATTATTATAACGCGCGGCAAACATTACCGGGCTCATTCCTTTTGATTGCTCGTTAACACTTACGCCGTATTCTATGAATTTTTTAACTACTTCAACATCTCCTTTGCTTATTGCCATGCAAAGCGGAGTTACATTTGAATAAATTGATACCGTTGATTTTGGCGCACTGTTTTCCATTTCAGCAGCAAGTGCCAGATTCGAGAACGACAATAAAGCCATTCCAAGATAAATGATTGATTTTTTCATGATGAATGAAGATTAATTGTTTTGTCTGATATTGATGATTATTAACTCTGAAGTGATTTCTTAAGCTCTACTGACTGCGTGTTTTTTTGTTTGCTTTTGTTTGAAAGCGTAACTTTTGCAGGCAATACCGCTTCGGTAATTTTAATATCATCGGCGATCGTCTCGTCGATAGTTTTTGGAGATTTTTTTAGGGTGCCTAATTCAGAACCGATTAATGCCGGATCAGCAAAAGAAACAAATTTTGCGCCTACGCCTTTTTCAAATTTATTATAAGATGAAATTGAAGGTTTATCTACGCTTAAAACAACTGAAGATTTTAAATTAGCCGCATTTGAATTAGTAAATGCAAAGACTGCGATTGCGAGGATTGTGATTGATTTTTTCATGATGATTGATTGTTGATTGATTGTTGATTGATGATTTTAAATTTTGATTATACTGAATAGACGTGCATGTCTTTTTTTTGTTACATAAGAAAATAATTATAACACTATTTTAACAATCTAAATACTGGTTTTTCAAACTATTACAAACACAAACCCGCGTTTAATGCGGGTTTACTAAAGGTATTTCAAATTTTACATTCTTTTACTTTTTTTCAAGATAGCCGATAACGTTTTTTTGGATTCTTTCCTGGATATTAGAAATATCTGCCTTTACAAAAGGTTCTCCCAATATATTTTCATACAATTCAATATACCGTTCAGAAACTGAATTGATATATTCATCGTTCATATCCGGAACCTGTTGCATATCTTTCCCCTGAAATCCGTTTGCAATAAGCCATTGCCTCACAAACTCTTTCGACAGTTGTTTTTGCGCTTCACCTCTATCCTGTCTTTGCTGATAGCCATCCGCATAAAAATAACGCGATGAATCGGGCGTATGTATTTCGTCAATAAGGACTATTTTTCCTTCTCTGGTTTTTCCGAATTCATACTTCGTATCTACCAGAATCAATCCGCGATCGGCTGCAATGCTTGTCCCGCGCTGAAATAATGCTCTCGTGTAATTCTCTAAAACCAGGTAATCTTCTTCAGAAACGATTCCTTTTGCCAAAATATCTTCGCGCGAAATGTCTTCATCATGTGAACCATTATCTGCTTTTGTTGTTGGCGTAATTATCGGCTCCGGAAAAGCGTCGTTTTCTTTTAAACCTTCAGGCATATAAACTCCGCAAAGGCTTCTTTTTCCCGAAGCGTATTCTCTTGCCGCATGGCCTGAAAGATAACCGCGAATTACCATTTCTACTTTAAAAGGCTCGCATAAATGGCCAATGGCGACATTCGGATCAGGAGTGGAAATTAGCCAGTTCGGAACAATATCCTGGGTCAGTTCCATAAAATTAGTCGCGATCTGATTCAGTATTTGGCCTTTGTATGGAATTCCCTTTGGCAAGACCACGTCAAAAGCTGAAAGCCTGTCGGTAGCTATCATGACTAAAAGCTCGTCGTTGATATTATAAACTTCACGTACTTTTCCGCGATAAACGGATTTTTGGCCAGGGAAATTAAAATCTGTAGCCGTAATTGTATTGTTCATTAGTTGTTGCTGTTGTTAAATGCAAAAGTAATTGATAAATCTGACAAACAAAAAAGCACCGCAAATAAATGCAATGCTTTTTATTATTCACATTATTATAATATTTCCTTGTTAATCGTGGTTTTCAATCTGTTTGTATGCATCAATTACTTTCTTAACCAATCGGTGGCGCACAATATCTTTATCGTCAAGGTAGATTATTCCAATTCCGTCTATATCTTTCAAAACGAGTAAAGCTTCTTTCAATCCTGAAATCGTTCTTCGTGGCAAATCGACCTGGCCGGGATCGCCTGTAATCATGAATTTAGCATTTTTTCCCATACGCGTCAGAAACATTTTCATTTGTGAATGCGTTGTGTTTTGTGCTTCGTCAAGGATAACAAAAGCATTATCCAATGTCCTTCCACGCATAAATGCCAATGGCGCGATCTGGATAATTCCTTTCAGTATATAATCTTCAAGTTTTTCATTTGGGAGCATATCGCGCAATGCATCATATAAAGGCTGCATATACGGATCGAGCTTTTCTTTCATATCACCCGGTAGGAAACCGAGGTTTTCACCGGCTTCAACCGCGGGGCGTGTCAGGATTATCCGCTTGACCTGTTTTTCTTTGAGCGCTTTAACAGCCATTGCAACACCAGTATAAGTTTTACCGGTTCCAGCAGGGCCAACGGCAAAAACCATATCGTTTTTGTTCATCGTATCAACTAGAAGTTGCTGGTTTGGCGTCATTGCTTTGATGATTTTTCCGCCTACGCCATGTACCAAAATTTTGTCCTGATCGCCCATGCGCTCAATTTGCTGGCTGCCGCCTTCAATCACGCGCTCGATTACGTTATCATCAATATTATTATATCTGCTAAAATGAAGCATTAAACGGTTAAAGCGGTTTTCAAATTCATCAAGCACTTCTTTTTCGCCAAAAGCCTTGATCGTAGTTCCCCGCGCTACTATTTTAAGTTTAGGATAATACTTTTTAATTGTTTCAAGATGTGTATCTTGTGCTCCCCAAAAATCTTTTGGGGCGATGTCAATGAGTTCAATAGTTCTCTCGTTCAAAAGCAGTTTATTTAGGGTTATTAATTAAGTGTCAGTCTTAGGCCGATGCCATTATTGTTTGAAATAAATTCCATTTTATGCAACGAACCTGTTGGTTGTTTATTAGTATTGTATTCTTCTACAACATTCTTTATTTTCTTGGAAAAACCGATTTTAACGGGGATTGAAATTACAACAGCCGCGGCGCCAATATAAGTTAATGTGGATGGATATGTTTTTTTAACTTCATTATTCTCGTTTGTATCAACAGGTGAAAATAATTCAACTAATACATCCGTAGCAAGCAAGCCCAATCCACCGATCATGAGGACATTCCCTAATGTTTTCTTAGACCTGCCTGCATTATATTCAGCAAGCAATTTTTCATTATTGGCTAATATTTCCCTGACTTTATCGGGAGGGATTTTATTGTTTTCAGTATTTTTTTTAGCATGGAATATGATTCGGATGAAATTCTATTTTAATAAAGATTAAAATACTTTAGCTTTGCATCTCCTCAAATTTAATAAAATTTAGGGTTAGATTGCATCATTAGTTATAAACAAAATTATGTCAATAATTACGCTTACTACCGACTACGGATTGAAGGACCATTTTGTTGGTGCTTTAAAAGGTAAGCTGCTAACTGAATTTCCTGAGGCCAAAATCATCGACATTTCCCATAATATCGATCCGTTCAATACAGCCGAGGCCAGTTACATCATTGGCGCGGCCTATTCAAGTTTTCCAAAAGGAAGCGTTCACCTGATTGGTGTCGATGCCGAAAAAAACAAGGAAAACCAGCATATTGCAATGCAATGGAACGATCATTTTTTTATTTGCGCCGATAACGGTATTTTGAGCATGCTTACGCAAAAGATCGTCCCGCAGAAAACCGTCGCGATCAATATACACGACCGCCTTCCGACCGATGCGACCGATCTGGATGTTTTTATAACCGTAGCTTGCCATTTGGCTAAAGGCGGGCTTTTGAACGTTATCGGAAAAGAAACAAAAAACATCAAGCAGGTAACTGAATTAAGGCCAATCGCAACATCCGATTCTATTAAAGGTTATGTGATTTATATTGACCATTTTGGGAATGCGGTTACAAACATTTCAAAACAAATGTTTCTGGAAACAGCAAAAGGAAGGCATTATGAAATTATCCTGAACGAACGCGTCAGGCAACAAAATAAGAATACGATAAAGAATATCTGGGCAAAATATTCAGATATTGCCGTTTCTGACAAATACCCGGTAAAATATTATGAGGGCGATAAACTTGCGATTTTCAATGAAGCGGGTTTCCTCGAAATTGCGATTTTCAGAAGCAACCCTTTGTCTGTAGGAAGTGCCGAAAGCCTTTTAGGAATCAGTTACCGGGATGCGGTTATCATCAATTTTTTATGAATTTAAAATACTAAAACGTGTTAGTAAGAATAGTCAAAATGAGTTTTCACGAAGAAAAAATCCCGGATTTCCTGGCCAATTTCGAATTAATGAAACATAAGATACGAAACGCGCCCGGAAACCGTTTCTTAGAATTATACCAGGATAAAAACGACAAACAGGTTTTTTTCACTTACAGCTATTGGGAAACCGAAGCCGATCTTGAAAATTACCGCCAATCTGAATTATTCTATGACGTATGGGCATTTACCAAAAAACTGTTTAATGGCAAGCCCGAAGCGTGGAGCGTTGATAAGCTCGTTACTTTAGGATAAATTTTAAATGGTTATATATTTGCCACATTAAAATTCTCTTTCACATTTACCTGATTTTTAAAAATTAATCAATGAAAGCACTATTATTAAGAGAAATAAAATCGTTTTTCGGATCACCGATAGGTTATCTGGTAATTGCCGTTTTTTTGTTGCTCAACGGATTATTTCTTTGGGTTTTTGAAGGCGATTTTAATATCCTGAATTCAGGTTATGCCGACATGAGTCCGTTTTTTACGCTTGCTCCATGGATTTTGATTTTCCTGATTCCGGCAGTTACGATGCGAAGTTTTTCGGATGAAAAGAAACAAGGAACACTTGAATTATTGTTAACCAAACCTTTGAG
>CAZSDN010000019.1:7176-33164 GCA_964605595.1 uncultured Flavobacterium sp.
ACCTTTGAGCATCTGGCAAATCGTAAACGGAAAGTTTTTTGGCGCAATGCTTCTTATCGTAATTGCAATCATTCCGACGTTTATTTATGTCTATGTAATTTATGGTTTGGGAATGCCTCAAGGAAACATTGACATGGGAAGCACAATTGGCTCTTATTTCGGATTATTGTTTCTAATAGCGGCTTATTCTGCGATTGGGATTTTTACTTCAACTTTATCAGACAACCAGATCGTAGCGTTTATCATTTCGGTTTTCGTATGCTTTCTTTTTTATTTCGGGTTCGACGGAATCAGCACTTATATTACAAACTTTGAATCGGCAATTTCAGGCTTCGGAATGCAGGAACATTTTAAAAGCATGAGCCGTGGCGTACTTGACACAAGGGACATTTTATACTTTTTGAGCGTCACAGTTTTGTTCCTATCGTTTACAGTTTTTCAATTAAAATCGTATAAATCGTAATGACAAGCAATAGAAAAAACAATATCCGCATACTCATAATTACTGTAATTGTAATTGTGATCCTCAATTTTTTGGGGAGTTTCTATTTCGGAAGATTCGATCTGACCAGTGATAAACGGTATACGCTTACGCCGACTTCATTACAAATTATCAACAATATCAAAGAACCTTTGTATGTCGATGTGTTTTTGGAAGGGCAATTCCCAGGCGAATTCAAGCGGTTACAAACCGAAACACGCCAGCTTCTCGAAGAATTCAAAACCTATAATACCGATATCGTTTTCCAGTTCGTAAATCCGCTTGAAAACGAATCAGAACGTGATTCTATCATGGAATCTTTCCTGAACCGCGGGCTTACGCCTATAAGCGTTACAGTTGACAACAAAGGAAAACAATCACAGGAAGTCGTTTTTCCGTGGGCAATCGCGACATATAAAAATAAAAGCATAAAAGTTCCACTGCTCAAAAACATGATGGGCGCTTCTACGCAGGACAAAGTAGTAAGTTCAGTACAGCATCTTGAATATTCTTTTGTCAACGCGTTCAATACGGTCATAACCGAAAAATCAAAAAAAATAGCCATCCTTAGAGGAAACGGGCAATTGCACGAATTACAGATTGCCGATTTCCTGAAACAGGTACGGGAACAATATTACATTGGGCCGTTTACGCTCGATTCGGTTGCTAAAAATCCGGAACGCACACTTGAAGCGTTCAAAAAATATGACCTTGCCGTAATCGCAAAACCAAAAGAGGCTTTTTCAGAATCTGAAAAACAAGTACTTGACCAATTTGTAATCAATGGCGGAAAAACATTATGGCTCGTTGAAACGGTTAACATTGAAATGGACAGCCTTTACAATGAAAACGGGACAAACCTTGCTTTTCCTCATGACCTGAACCTTAATGATATGTTTTTCAGGTATGGGATCAGGATAAACCCAACGCTTGTGAAAGACGTTGTAATGGCAACGCCAATTTCGCTTGCGACAGGAAATCCGGGAAGCGCAACGCAATACCAGCAGTTTCCGTGGTTTTATTCGCCGTTTGTTTATCCGTCTGAAAAACTTAAAAACCCGATTGTAACAAATATTGACGGACTCAAATTTGAGTTTGCAAACAGCATTGATACACTAAAGAATAATATCAAAAAAACCGTTTTATTACAATCTTCACCCTATTCCAAAGCTATAGGAACTCCGGTTGAAGTGAGCTTGAACATGGTTTCTGAAAGGCCTGAACAAAGTGAATTCACCAACACAGGGAATATTCCGCTTGCCGTATTGCTCGAAGGGAAATTCACATCGGCATACAAAAACCGTGTCCTTCCGTTTCCTGATAAAAATTATAAAAGCGATGGAAGAGAAACGAAAATGATTGTGATTTCTGACGGAGATTTGATCCGGAACCAACTCGACAAAAATTTCCACCCACTTGAATTGGGTTATGACAAATGGACGAATAAACTCTACGGGAACAAGGAATTTTTGATGAATTGCGTAAATTATCTCCTTGACGATAACGGGCTAATAAATATCCGCAGCAAAGAAGTTGACATTCCCGTCCTTGACAAGGAGAAAGTAGCATCCAATTATACGGTTTCGCAAATCATTACTGTTGCCGTTCCTTTGATAATTTTACTGATATTCGGATTATTGTTTACATTTTTACGCAAAAGAAAATACGGAAGAATTTAATGTTAATAAATTAGGATCTTTATGCGTATATTTAGTTCAAAATATATTTGTGAAATGTAAAAATTATACTGATTTTTACCAAGATTTAAAAAACAACGAAAATGAAGTTTATAGTATCGAGTTCGTACTTATTAAAACAACTACAGGTATTGGGAAGCGTTATCAACAGCAGCAACACCTTGCCAATCTTAGATAATTTCCTTTTTGAACTGGACAATAAAACATTGACTGTTTCAGCATCCGACCTGGAAACTACAATGTCTGCCACTCTCGAAATTGATTCCGAAAGCAAAGGAAGCGTAGCCATTCCGGCAAAATTATTACTTGAAATCCTTAAAACTTTTCCTGAACAGCCATTAACATTTACCGTTGAGGAAAACAGTACCATAGAAATCAGTTCAAATTCCGGTAAGTACGCATTGGCATATGCTCCGGGGGAAGAGTTTCCAAAATCAGTAAACTTAGACGATCCATCGGTCACTTTGGTTCCGGCCGATGTTCTGGCAACCGCTGTAAGCAAAACTATATTTGCCGCAGGGAATGATGATTTGCGCCCGGTGATGTCAGGGGTTTTCTTCCAGTTTTCACCAGAAGGCCTCACTTTTGTAGCAACTGACGCGCACAAGCTTGTAAAATATGCACGCACCGATGTAAAAGCTTCACAGGTAGCTGATTTTATTATGCCGAAAAAACCTTTGAACATCTTGAAAAGCATTTTGGGCGCTTCGGATGCAGAAGTTAAAATTGAATACAACGATTCGAACGCGACATTTTCATTTGACAATTATGTGCTGATGTGCCGTCTTATTGATGGGAAATATCCTAACTATGAAGCGGTTATCCCGAAAGAAAATCCAAACAAACTAATGATCGACCGTTCACAGTTTTTGAGTTCAGTGCGCCGTGTTGCGATTTTTTCAAATAAGACAACACACCAGATCCGCCTGAAAATTGCGGGAGCCGAACTGAATATTTCTGCTGAAGATATTGATTATTCAAACAAAGCCGAAGAGCGCCTCACCTGTGATTATCAAGGCGATGATATGCAAATCGGATTCAATTCAAGGTTTTTGACAGAAATGCTTACAAACCTGCAATCGGATATGATTATGCTTGAAATGTCAATGCCAAACCGCGCCGGGATACTTACTCCGGTTGACGGGCTTGAAGATGGAGAAACCGTTACAATGCTGGTTATGCCAGTAATGCTTAATAATTAAACTTTTCGCTTTTGCGTTAAGATTATAAACCAACCCTTACCAAGATTAAAAACCGCAGTATTAAAAACTGCGGTTTTTTATTTTTACGATATTATTCATCATCGCCATGCAAAGCTAATAAAGGGATTTTAAGATGAAAAGCAAGCCTTTTGGTCATGCTCGTACGAAACAGACTCTCCCAAAATCCCATACGGTGGTTGAGCATTGCAAGCATATTTATTCTATGAAGGTCTAAAAAATCGAGGATCATACCCTCGACATCATTGCTTTCGATGGTATGGAAATTCACATTTTCATCTTTGAGTAATAATTTCCAGTTTGCAATGATTACACTTTCAACCTCATTTTCGGATGTTTTTACATAAAGGCATTCAACACTTGCGCCAAAACCTTTCGCTACAGAAACTACTTTTTTCAATGCGGTAAACTCGTCGGTTTTGAACTGTGTTGTAAAACCAATTTTTTTAATAGGTTCATAACGCGACTCTTCCGGAATGGCTAAAACACAGGCATTTGTACTTGTCATTACGGTTGCCGTTGAAGAACCAAAGAAAAATTCCTTTATTCCCGATGCGCCTTGTGTACCCATTACAATATAATCAACGTTTTGCTCCTCTACTGTTTTGAGTACTGTTGGTACAAAATCGCCTTGAAGCAAAACATTTTCAATTTTAATATGCTCAAGATCATGTTGTTTTGCAACTTTTCTTAGGATAGGAATATGGCTTTTATAATTCTCAAAATCATTCAGTTCAAGGCTTTGGTACACTTCAGCCTGATATAGTGGCACATCAATCAAGTTACTTTCCAATATAGGATACTGATATACATGAAGTGTAATAATATCGGCTTTAATGTTATCAGCTAATTTCAATGCATACCCAAATGCATGAATGGAATTGGAGGAAAAATCGGTTGGAAATAATATCTTTTGCATGATTCCTTATTTTGGTTTACTTCTTAAAAGTACAATCGATTTCTAAAAAAAGACAATGGTTTGCAATTTATTTAACAATCACACTGCTTTGCAAGCCTGCAAGTTTTAGTGTACTTTTGCGACAAATTATGAACTATGATTAATCAGGATCCTATCGTAGCTTTAGCAACACCTTCAGGTGCTGGTGCCATTGCGGTTATTCGCATTTCAGGCAACGATGCCATAACAATTGGAAATACTGTTTTTCAGTCGGTTCGTAAAAAAGACCTTACGAGGCAAAAAACCCACACGCTCCACTTAGGATATATTCTTGACGGAGAAAAGATTATCGACGAAGTTTTGATTTCTCTTTTTAAAGGGCCAAACTCTTATACCGGTGAAGATACGGTAGAAATTTCCTGCCATGGTTCTGTTTATATCCAGCAACAGATTATTCAATTGTTATTGCGTAAAGGTTGCCGTATGGCCAATGCCGGGGAATTTACATTAAGGGCATTTTTGAATGGCAAGCTTGACCTTTCACAGGCAGAAGCAGTAGCCGATCTTATTTCTTCTGATAATGAAGCTTCACACCAAATTGCCATGCAACAGATGCGGGGCGGTTTCTCGAATGAAATATCGAATTTACGGGCCGAGTTATTGAATTTCGCATCGCTTATCGAACTCGAACTGGATTTCGCTGAAGAAGATGTTGAATTTGCCGACCGTTCACAATTTTATGATTTGTTGAACCGGATAGAGCTGGTCTTAAAAAGGCTTATTGATTCTTTTGCTGTTGGAAATGTCATTAAAAATGGTATTCCCGTAGCCATTGTGGGCGAACCAAATGTAGGAAAATCAACGCTTTTGAATGCGCTTTTGAATGAAGAACGTGCGATTGTTTCAGACATTGCCGGAACTACACGCGATACAATTGAAGACGAATTGGTCATTAACGGAATTGGTTTCCGGTTTATTGATACGGCCGGAATTCGTGAAACTGAAGACGTTGTAGAAAGCATTGGCATCAGGAAAACCTTTGAAAAAATAGAACAGGCACAGGTCGTCCTTTATTTAGTTGACACTGGACAATTGATGACTGACAAAAGCACAAAACAGCTGAAAACAGAAATGGAAAAAATCCGAAACCGGTTTCCGCTAAAACCTTTGGTTGTCGTTGGTAATAAATCAGATAAATTAAGTGCCGCCGAAATTGCCAGCCTTAAAAATGAAATTCCGGGAATATTATTGTTATCTGCAAAACAAAACACCGGAATTGACGAATTGAAAAATATACTGTTGGATTTTCTAAATACAGGCGCTTTACGAAATAATGAAACCATTGTGACCAACACAAGGCATTATGATTCCCTGCTAAAAGCTTTTGAAGCCATACAAAAAGTGAATCATGGCTTGCAAACGCAGTTGCCAAGCGATTTGATGGCAATCGATATCCGGGATGCTTTATACCATTTTGGGATGATTACGGGTGAAGTAACAAATGATGAATTGCTGGGTAATATTTTTGCTAATTTCTGCATCGGGAAATAAAAAAGCCTTTGTGTATTTGTTTAAACAAAGTTAAAACCCATAAATACTTCTGTCATTTTGATTAAATTTAAGGTAATGCAATCGAGCATATTGCAGGACAATTTTAACCAAAATAGCACAATCATGAAAAAGTCAAACCTTTACGCACTGATTCTTATGGTGTCATTAATTGCATTTCCAATGCATGGCAATGCCTCTGAACCGGTAACAGGAACTCCTGCAAAAACCGAAATTCCTGCAGAAATCCAAATTAAATTAGATCGTCTGGAGGAAATCAAAAAAATGGATAAATCAGAGCTTAGCCGCGCTGAAAAGAAAGAACTCCGCAAAGAAGTCAAAACTCTCAAGGGAGAAATCAAAAGTAGCGGTGGCGGCGTTTACCTGTCAGTTGGCGCCATTATTATCATTATCCTGCTACTTATTCTTTTGCTTTAAAAGGATGAAAATTCAAAAAAACCATGCAGCATTAACCGATGCTGCTTTTTTATGCCTGTTAAACAAAGCCTAAAAGGAAAGCGCATTTTATATAATTACTATATTTGAAGTTTTGCAAAACAAACATTCATAATGCGTAAATATTACATTTTAATTTTTTCATTCGTATTCCTTTTTAACTTCAATGCCAATGCGCAACAACCGAAAAAGCCAACGGCAGTCGATATTTACAAACAGATACAAAAACTCAATTTCCTTGGCTCTGTACTTTATATTGCGGCGCATCCCGATGACGAAAACACAAAGCTTATCTCCTATTTCGCTACCGAAAAAAACTACCGCACCGGCTATCTTTCACTAACACGCGGTGATGGCGGGCAAAACCTTATCGGAACTGAACTGCGTGAATTGCTTGGTGTAATCCGAACGCAGGAATTGCTTGAAGCAAGGAAAATCGATGGTGGTGAGCAATTTTTTTCCCGTGCCAATGATTTCGGATATTCAAAAAATCCGGATGAAACCCTGGCATTTTGGGAAAAAGACAAAGTGCTGAGCGATATGATCTGGCAAATCAGGAAATTCCGGCCCGATGTTATCATAAATCGCTTTGACCATCGTTCACCCGGAACTACGCACGGGCATCATACCGCTTCGGCAATGCTTAGTGTGGAAAGTTTTGATAAAACAAATGACGCACGATTTTTCCCGGAGCAATTACAATATGTTCAGCCTTGGCAGCCAAAACGGATATTTTTCAATACGTCATGGTGGTTTTATGGAAGCCAGGAAAAATTCGAAAAAGCCGATAAATCCAATTTGATTGATCTGCAAACCGGAGTGTATTATGAATCCCTTGGAAAATCAAATCAGGAAATCGCAGCTCTAAGCCGAAGCCGCCATCAATCGCAAGGTTTTGGAAGTACTGGCGTTCGCGGCGAGGAAACTGAGTTCCTTGAACTTATAAAAGGTACGATGCCAAATGACAAACAGGATTTATTTGAAGGAATAGATACGTCATGGAACCGCATTAAGGACGGAAAACCGATTGGTGATATTTTAGCAAACGTACAGAAAAACTTCAATTTTAAAAATCCGTCACAAAGCATTTCTGAATTAATAAAAGCTTATGGAATGATTTCGGAACTGAACGAAACACATTGGAAACCGGTAAAACTTGACGAAATCAGGAAAATTATCGCAGGATGTGCCGGGCTTTACCTTGAAGCAACAGCGGCTGTTCAGGATGCCACGCCGGGAAGTTCAGTAAAATTAAAACTTGAAGCGATAAACAGAAGTCCGGTTTCGATGAAATTGGAATCTGTAAATTATCTTCCGATGCAGCGATTGGTTGTTCAAAATACCGAGCTTAAAAACAACATCAAAACAAATATCGATACAGAAATTGAAATTCCGCAAAACGTCAGTTATACGCATCCGTATTGGCTCAATGAAGCTGGCAGTCTTGGAATGTACCGTGTTGACAACCAATTGAACATTGGAATTCCGGATATTATACGTGAGCTAAAAGTGGTTTTTAACGTTAATATTAACGGAACGATCATTCCGTTTGAACGTACGATCATTTATAAATATACCGATGACGTGAAAGGCGAAGTATACCATCCGTTTGATGTAATTCCGGATGCGACAACTTCGATCATCAATAAAGTTTCCATCTACAGCAACAACAAATCGCAATCGATTGGTGTAAAAGTCAAATCAGGAAAAGACAATATCTCAGGTTCATTGAAACTGGAATTGCCTTCGAACTGGAAAGTTTCGCCAAAAGATTTCACCTTCAGCCTGGATAAAAAAGGTGCTGAGCAAATTGTTTATTTCGAAGTAACGCCACCATCGTCGGCAAGCGAAATTTCGGTGAAAGCCATTGCAACTGTAAACGGCAAAAATTTCGATAAAGAGCAGATTTCGATTAACTACGACCATATTTCAAAACAACAGGTTTTAAAACCATCAGAAGCACGTTTTATAAAACTCGATATCAAAACCGGGCGTGAGAAAATCGCTTACATCATGGGCGCTGGTGATGAAATTCCGAAAAGCCTGATGCAAATGGGTTATGAAGTTACAATTTTAAAACCCGAAGAAATCCTCAAAGAAAGGCTTGCAGCTTTTGATGTCGTAATTACCGGAATCCGCGCATACAATGTTGTGCACGGATTGGCTTATAAACAAAATATATTATTTGATTTTGTAAAAGGCGGAAAAACCATGATTGTCCAATATAATACGCTTGACGATCTGGTAACTCCTGATATCGCACCGTTCAAAATCAAGATTTCACGCGACCGTGTTACCGATGAAAATGCCGAAGTCCGTTTCCTTCAACCAAATTCCAGATGGCTGAATTCGCCCAATAAAATCACGGCAAAAGACTTTGAAGGCTGGAAACAGGAACAAGGATTATATTATCCGAATGAATGGGATGCGGCCTTTACTCCTATCCTTTCTTCAAATGATAAAGGCGAAAATCCAAAAAATGGTGCTTTGCTGGTTGCGAATTACGGAAAAGGGCATTACATTTATACGGGTTTAAGTTTCTTCAGGGAATTACCTGAAGGCGTTGCGGGCGCTTTCCGTCTAATGGCCAATTTAATTTCCGTAAAATAAGCAGCTTATGTCTGAAAATAAAATAAAGTCCTGGAAAAAAAGTTACACTTGGGTGTTGGTGGCAAATGCGATCTACATTTTTATTTTCTATTTTTTAATGCAACTCTTTTCATAAACGATGCAGCAGATAGATTGGATTGTACTCTCGATCACCATTCTTTTTATAGTTAGTTACGGCGTTTGGAAAACCAGAGGCCGAAGCCATACTGTTAACGATTACATCCTTGGAAATAACCAGACTCCGTGGTACACTGTCGGAATTTCAGTTATGGCAACTCAGGCCAGCGCGATTACTTTCCTTTCTACGCCCGGACAAGCATTTAATGACGGAATGGGTTTCGTGCAATTCTATTTCGGGCTTCCGATTGCGATGGTAATCATTTGCTATACTTTCATTCCGATTTACCACAAGCTTAAAGTTTACACGGCATACGAATACCTTGAAAACCGTTTCGACCAGAAAACACGTTCATTAGCAGCAGTATTATTCCTTATTCAGCGTGGTTTGGGAACCGGTTTGACTATTTACGCACCTTCGATCATCCTGTCATCGATTTTAGGCTGGGATTTGACGAATATGAATATTATCATAGGAACACTTGTGATTATTTATACCGTTACAGGCGGAACAAAAGCTGTGAATGTAACACATAAACAGCAAATGTTCATTATTATGCTTGGGATGTTTGTTGCATTTTATCTTATCGTGAGCGGCTTGCCAAAAGGAATTTCGTTTACAAACGCAATGCAGATTGCAGGAGCAAATGACAAAATGGACATACTTGATTTTTCTGTTGATCCAAAAAACCGTTATACAGTTTGGAGCGGGATTACAGGTGGATTGTTCCTGATGCTTTCATATTTTGGCACCGATCAATCGCAGGCACAACGTTATCTGTCAGGAAAATCTATTCGCGAAAGCCAAATGGGGCTTATTTTTAACGGATTGCTGAAGGTTCCGATGCAGTTCTTTATTTTGCTTACGGGTGTTATGGTGTATGTTTTCTTCCAGTTTCAGACGCTTCCGATAAATTTCAATCCGAACAGTAAAACCATTATTGAAAAATCGGCTTATAAAGAAGAATATTCAAATCTCGAAAACCGTCTTGCCGAAATTACTGCGGAAAAAATGCAGGTTACAACCGATTATGTCAACCAGCTTAATATCGATGTTGAAAATAAAGTACTCAAAACTCGTATAGTTTCTTTAGGCGAAAAAGAAAAAAACCTGCGTGACCAAGCGAAAGAGCTAATCAGTAAAGCAAATAAAAAAGACAAAACCAACGACGCCGATTATATTTTCATTCATTTTATAATGAATTACCTTCCGCGTGGTTTCATCGGGCTTTTGCTTGCTGTAATCCTGTGCGCGGCAATGTCATCAACTGCTTCGGGTTTGAATGCGCTTGCTTCAACAACTGTTATCGACATCTATAAACGAAATGTAAAAGGCGAAAAATCAGACAAGCATTATGTAAACGCTTCAAAACTTTTCACATTGATGTGGGGAATTATCGCGATTCTTTTTGCCAGCGTCGGGACTTTATTTGAAAACCTGATCCAGCTTGTAAATATTATTGGCTCAATTTTCTACGGAACGGTTTTAGGAATTTTCCTTATTGGTTTCTATGTGAAATTCGTAAAAGCAAAAGCTATTTTTTGGGGAGCTGCAATTAGCCAGACAGCGATATTCGTAATCTATTATTATGCAATCCATATTTATCCACCTGGAAAAGAAATCCTGAGTTATTTGTGGTTGAATTTCATAGGCGCCGTGTTAACTGTAATGATTTCTTCTATTTTACAGTTGTTTTTCAGAGAAACTAAGAAAACTTAAGATAAAGCATTGTCCCAAAATAATGTGGAACAGATATGAATGCAATATTAAGATTAACAAAATATGTGGAATTACCATATCGGAAAAAATAAATATTTTATATGGGATACAATGCTTCCCCTTCCCTGAAGGAAAGATACCATTTCCCCGGGACATGAGTTTATGGAAAAACCATCTTTTTTCTAAATTATCTGATAACAAATTTATTATACTATTAAAATAAAAAAAGCCTGCTCAAATTGAACAGGCTTTTTTTAGTTATTTTTTACAGATTATTTTTTGCTCCATTCAGCAATACTGTCTCTGTTCATTTTTACATAATCATTATTCTTTGCGGCTTCAGCGGCTGCCATTGACAACTTAGCTGTCTCGATGGCACCTTTTTTATCGCCTGATTTCGCTTGAATCAAAGATTTTAATCTGCTATACCAAAATGGCTTATCCGCATTTAATTCAAGTGCTTTGTTAACATAAGTCAATGCTTTGCTTAAATCGCCGTTTGACTGATAAAAATATTGAGCAGACTGAAAATAATCATTTGCCGATGGTCCGTTCAAAGCCTTTTCAATACTTGCCATTGCAGCTTTTTGAGTTGGGACTTCAAATTTTACAGCAACAAGCGTTTTTTCCCATGATAATTCCAAATGTCCAAAATTATTATCTAGATTGTTCACCGCAATTGTAAAGTTTTCTACATTTCTGTTTAATGTTTCTGGTTTTGCAGTTGTTTTCAAAGCAACTTTTGCTTCACTCCATTCTTCCGGAGTTCCCCAATTAGCAATATCAGAGTAGAAAAAAATATCCCAGTTATCTGCTTTCGGATTTACGAAAATAGCATATTTTCCTTTTTTAAGTGTTTTACCATCAATTACAACATCTTCGCTGAAAGTAATCATGGAATTCTGGTTAGCACCTGTTCTCCATAATTTTCCGAAAGGAACCAAATCACCAAAAATAGTTCTTCCTTTCGCACCCGGTCTTGAATATTCAACAGTTACATCTGTAAGTCCAACAACTTGCTCCACAACTGCTTTCGGGCTTGGAGCCGGAGTTTTTACCTGCGCAGTCATACCGCCTGATGCAATTACAAATGCCAATGCTACAATAATTTTTTTCATAAGTATAAATTTAGTTATCTGCCAAAATTACAAATTCAAACCGCTTAAAATGTTAATATTTCCTTAATTCAAAAGCATTTATGTTTAATCATATTTTATATTTTTTAAACAAATTTATATCTTTACGACAAAATAATCTGAATGTACACAAAGCATTTCAAACAAAAGCTTCCAATTACTTTAGATGAAGCCTGGCATTTTTTTTCGGACACGCAAAACCTTCAAATAATAACTCCGGAGGATTTGGATTTTATAATAATCTCCGGAGCCGAAAGATCCATGTTTGCAGGGCAAATCATTCAATATACGATTACGCCCTTATTCGGCATAAAATTAAAATGGGTAACCGAAATCACTCATGTTTGTGAAAAAGAATTCTTTGTCGATGAGCAGCGTTTCGGGCCTTATACGTTTTGGCACCACAAACATTTCTTCAGGGAAACTGAAGGCGGAATTGAAATGGAAGATATCGTAGATTATAAACTCCCATTCGGGATCCTTGGGAAATTAGCCCATCGCTATCTGGTGCAGTCAAAAATTGAAAAAATATTTGAATACCGTCAAAAGAAACTCATTTCACTTTTCGGAAAATGTTATTAAACCTTTATGAATATATTCTGGTTCCGCCGCGATTTGCGTATTAACGACAATAAAGGCTTTTTTGAAGCTTTAAAAACTCATGAAAAAGTACTGCCGATTTTTATTTTCGACACCACTATTTTAGATGAGCTTCCGAAAAACGACGCGCGCGTAACTTTTATCCATAATTTGCTTGATACGATAAATGCAGATTTAAAAAAAATAAACCGATCACTTGCAACATTTTACGGAGAGCCTGCGAAAATCTTTGAAGAACTTGCAAAAAACCATAAAATTAAAACGGTTTATACCAATCACGATTATGAGCCTTATGCCCGAAAACGTGATTTAGAAGTATTCCAAGTTTTCAAGACACACGAAATCGGTTTTAAAACTTACAAAGACCAGGTTATTTTTGAGAAAGATGAAGTCATAAAAGACGACGGAACTCCCTATGTAGTTTTTACGCCTTATTCAAAAAAATGGAAAGAAAATCTGCAGAAAGTCGAACTTCAGCATTTTCAATCAGAAAAACATCTAGATAAAATTGTTTCGCACCACTACCCTTTTTTGAGCCTGGAAAAAATTAGCTTTGAAAAATCTGAAATTGAAGTTGAACCCTTCAATATTTCAAACTCGTTGATTCATGATTACGAGCAAACACGCAATTTCCCAGCTTTAGAAAAAACTTCCCGGCTTGCGCCACATTTGCGTTTCGGGGCAATAAGCATACGGAAAGTTGTCGCAAAAGCACTCGAAGATAAAAACGCTACTTTCTTAAACGAATTCATCTGGCGGGAGTTTTTTATGCAGATTTTATGGCATTTTCCGCATACAAAAAACAAAAGCTTTCGCTCAAAATATGATGCTGTAAAATGGCGTTACAGCGAAAAAGATTTTGAAAAATGGCGCGAAGGAAAAACCGGCTATCCCTTTGTTGATGCAGGAATGCGCGAACTTAATGCAACCGGGCACATGCATAACCGCGTGCGCATGATTGTGGCGAGTTTCCTTTGCAAGCATTTATTGATCGACTGGCGCTGGGGCGAAGCTTATTTTGCCGAAAAACTACTTGATTACGAACAATCCAGTAATATCGGAAACTGGCAATGGGCGGCCGGAAGCGGCGTTGATGCAGCGCCTTATTTCCGGATTTTTAATCCGGCGGAACAGGTCAAGAAATTTGACAAGGATTTGAAATACATCAAAAAATGGATTCCGGAATTTGAAACCAAAGATTATCCCGAACCGATGGTTGAACATAAATTTGCCCGCGAACGTTGCTTAAAAGTTTATAAAGAAGCTTTATACTGATTATTTCAGGTTTTGTACAATTTCAAAATTCAACTCATCAAAACGTTGAATAACCTTATCCGCAAGTGACAAATCCTGCAATTTTGAATTTAAGCTATTATATGCGACACAATAAATTCCGGCAGCTTTAGCAGCTTTTATTCCGTTTGTACTGTCTTCAATAACAATGCAATTTTCTTTTTCTGTATTTGAAAGAAACGCTGCTTTTATAAAAATCGCCGGATCAGGTTTTGATTTCGGAAAATCCTCTCCGGAAACTATGTGCGAAAAATACTGATGCAGGTTAAACCGTCTGAAAACGCGTTCAATCGTAACTTTTGCCGAAGAAGAAGCCAAAACCAGTTGCATACCGTTTTTGTACAAATCCTTAATCAGGTCTTCAACGCCTTCCAAAAGGTACAAATCCTCTTTTTTATCGAAAGCATCGTTAAAAAGTTCACGTTTCTTATTTACAAGGAATTCGATTTCATCGGTCAAGCCGAAATTTTCTTTTAATGCTTCATAAGTGTTTTTAGTTGAAAATCCTGTAAAACCGGCATACATTTCATCGGAAACTACAATGTTCAGATCGGAAAAATGTTGGTTATAGGCAAAATGATGAACCGGCTCAGTATCGACAATTACGCCGTCCATGTCGAAAATTACAGTCTGTATCATGGGGATTTTTTAATTTTCCAAATGTACTAAGTTTAAAAAATACTCTCCGTTGTTTTAAAGAAATTTTAAAGTAAAAGTAACTTTAAACCATTTGGCGTACCTTTAGTCAAAACCGCAAATTTTTTGTTTTGCAACAGGAAGAAGATTTCATAAAAGAGCTTTTGAACCCGAAAACGCAGAATGAAGCGTTCCAGAAACTGCTGTCGCAATACAAACGGCCTTTGTATTCATTGATCAGGAATATTGTCCTGAACCATGATGATGCCGATGATGTTTTGCAGAACACTTTCGTGAAAATTTATCAGAATCTCAAAAATTTTAAAGGCGACAGTAAACTTTTCTCTTGGATGTATCGCATTGCGACTAACGAATCGATTACATTTATCAACAATAGGGCGAAACGAAAAGGATTGACAAGTGAAGCTTTTCAGCAGAAACAGATTGAAAATCTTAGAGCCGATATTTATTTCGATGGGAATGAAATCCAGCTGAAACTGCAAAATGCGGTTGCAACGCTGCCTGAAAAACAGCAGTTGGTTTTTAAAATGAAATATTATGAAGATTTAAAATATGAGGAAATTTCAGAAATTCTCGGGACATCGGTTGGCGCGCTGAAAGCTTCCTATTTTCATGCCGTCAGAAAAATCGAGGAATTTATGACCGCCGGTTAAACCATTAAAACAACAAAAAGTCAAACAAGCCATGAACGATTTTAAATTAGATAACCACCCGAAAATCAAGAGCGGATTTACCGTTCCTGATAACTATTTCGAAAATTTTAAATTGAAAATGAATCCAAAACCTGAACCGAAGGTGATTCCAATTTTTGCCCGAAAAAAAGTTTGGATTCCGGCTGTGGCAGCAGTTTTGATTTTGGCATTGATGCTTCCGATATACAATTATAGGGCAAGTTTACAACAGCCTGATGCGAATTCGATTGAGAATTACCTGACTTATAATTCCGGGATTTCCCAATATGAATTGGTAGCGCTTTTGGAGCAGGAAGACATTGATAAAATCGATATCGACTTTCAGCTTGAGGATAAAGCTATCGAAGACATTCTTACAATTAATAATAATTTCGAAAACTACATAATCGATTAATTATGAAAATATATAAAATCCTTACCGTTTTATTGCTCTTGGTTTCCCTGAATATTCAGGCTCAGGAAGCAAAAAAAGAAAAAATAAAGGCGCTGAAAACCGCTTTTTTTACAACAGAACTTTCGCTCACAACAGTTGAAGCCGAGAAATTCTGGCCGGTTTACAATACCTTTGACGACAATCAGTTTGAACTGCGTTTCAGGAAAATGCGCGCCATCAAAGCAAAACTGGAAAGCCCTGAAACCTTAAGCGAAAAGGAAGCACAAAGCTTACTGTCACAAATGGAAAGCACTGAAGACGATCTTTATGAAAGCCGCAAAAAACTGATTCAACAGTTAAAAACTATTTTGCCTGCTTCAAAAATCATAAAACTCAAAAAAGCCGAAGACGATTTTAACAGGACACTTTTAAAGCAATATCGCGGAAAACGTGGCGAATAAGTTTATTAAAATCCATAAAAAAACATAGCTTTGCACAACAAATTAGTGCAATGATTAACCCATCGGCAAACGGCTGGATCGATAAATTTTTCGCAGAGCAAAAACCATTGCAACTGCCCGTTTTGCTTTATCCTGATGAGTTTTACAAGAAAATCCGAAATACAGGGTTTATATACGGCCATACGGTTTCGTTTGATACTTCTATACCTATTGCTTTAAAAGGCTGGACTTCTGAAGAAATCACGAAAGTTGCGCTGCTGAATACCTTATACAATGTTTTCGGATTGGTTACACACGAAAGCAGTCCCGAAATTTTCATTAAAAAAGCCGTTTCTTTTTATAAGGAAATGCATCCTGAAAGTTTTAATTTATTAAAGAAAGTACTTCCGGGAAATACATTGTCAGTCGATTTGGAAGAAATGATCGATGATCGTGTCCAGACGAATGAAAATATTATCAGCAAAAATTTTTCGCATATTCTTACAAATGCCTTGCTTTTTGAAGATATTCTGGCTTTTAGGCAATATCTTCTGAATGGTGAAATTCCGAATAACTACCTGAAAAAACTTGAGGAAACTATTGTTAGCATTGTGACTTTGGCTTTAAAGACGAAATTGCAAAAATCAGAATATGATAATTTGCTTATCAAATTATTTGAAGCTTCGGTGCGTTATACTAAATTTTCGAAAGTCAATGTTCAAAATCTTGACGCGCTGGAACTTGATTATTTTAATTCTGATTTGGAAAAATATTATCTGATGGACATGGCCGGGCTTGCACTTTGGACTGACCAGAAAATCGAGCCGGGAGAAAAAAAATTCCTTTACCAGCTTTCAGAACTGATGCATGTTTCGAAGGAATTTGTAAAGGAAAGTATTGAAACCACTGACGATTTCATTAATAAATATAAAAAGCAGATTCCGTATTTTAATTATTCGAATCCGGTGAAGCATTTTTATGACCATGCGACACAAACCGTAATTTTATTGATTACGCGCAACAAAACCCGATTGATAAAGGAACTTTCAAATAATGGGGAACTGATGCTTTTACTTACACATTCAACGCATCGGAATCTGGAAGATAAGGAAAAGAAAAAAGTAAAAAAGCAATTATTGGAAATTTGCAAAACGATTCCGTCATTGACAATTTTCCTTTTGCCCGGCGGAAGTTTGCTGCTTCCCATATTGATAAAATTCATACCGAAATTGCTTCCGAGCGCTTTTAATGAAAACCTAGAAGAATAAAAATGTTCGTCAAGAACCTTTTTTGTTAAACTGTAACTGATAAACGGTATCGAGTTCTTTTTCAGAATTCAGGCTAACTTCCAGATCGGTTACATATCCTGAATTTAATCCGTAAACCCAGCCGTGAAGCGTTAAATCCTGACCTTGTTTCCAAGCGTTTTGTACGATTGAAGTTTTTGCGAGGTCGAAAACCTGTTCTTTCACATTCAATTCGACAAAAGTATTGAAACGCATGTCTTCATTTGAGATAGAATCTAAATGTTGCCGATGTAAGCGATAAACATCTTTAATATGGCGAATCCAGTTGTCGATAATCCCGATTGACGCATTGCCCATTGCAGCTTTTACACCGCCACAACCATAATGCCCACAAACGATAACGTGTTTCACTTTTAGGACATTCACGGCATAATCGAGAACCGAAAGCATATTCATATCCGTATGGACAACCATATTTGCAATGTTTCTGTGCACGAAAACATCGCCCGGTTTTGCCCCGATAATTTCGTTTGCCGGAACGCGGCTGTCTGAACATCCGATCCATAACAATGGCGGGGTTTGCCCTTTTGCCAAATCTTCAAAATAATTTGGATCTTCCGATAAAGACTGCTCAACCCAAACTTTATTGTTATCTAAAATCTTCTTGTAAAAATCACTCATATACTAAGTTTCCATCAAATATAGCAAATAAAAAACCATCAGCCGAAATTACGATTGATGGTTTACAAGCTAAATTGAAGAGTTTTTAATGCTTCAGTTTTTCTAATGAGAAATCTGGATTTTCGGCATCGTTGATATAAAGTGTTTCGTCATAAAAGGTTACTTCGCCTGTTTCGATGTTGTGCATTCCTCCTACAATACCAATTTGTCCTTTTTCAATCATTTGCTCCAGAATGAAACTACGCTCGATAATACTATTGACATTACGTCTCACGTTAATTTCTGATACATTCTCTACAAATGAAGGATTAGATGCGGTACGGTTTTCCTGAGTCTCTTTTTCGGCATAAACAGCAGGCTGTATCTTTGAAAGCAATTCGGTAAGATTACCCATTTCGACATGGTCACAAGCACCTTTTACTGCTCCACATTTTGTATGTCCCAATACTACGATTAACTTTGAACCGGCAACTTTACAGGCAAATTCCATGCTTCCTAATATGTCGGTATTAACAATATTTCCGGCAATTCGTACTGAAAAAACATCTCCCAATCCCTGATCAAAAATAAGTTCTGCTGAAGTTCGGCTATCAATACAACTCAAAATAGTTGCGAAAGGCCATTGCCCGTCACGCGTGTCATTTACTTGTTCAAGTAGGTTTCGGTGCGCTTGTAAATTACTTATAAAACGTTGATTACCGGTTTTTAATATATCTAAGGCTTGTCTTGGAGTAATAGAGGCTTGTAATTCTTTATTTAATGTTTTCATGTTATATTTTATAATTTTCAATTTAATCTAAGGATACTTTATTTTCTTTGGTTTTAGGTTTATGCTCCACAGTAACGGTATTTTTAAATCCATCGCTGTTTTCGAGTTCGTAAGCTTTCTTAAAGCCTTTCAATTTGACCTTAATATTTTCATCCTTGGCACGTATTGATTTAAATTCATGGATAAGATCAAGAACATCATGAGCAATGTATACAGTATCATGAGCGTCAATTACAACTTTGGAATTTTCAGGAATTTCACTTAAAGTTGCTTTGATAGCCGCTTTGTTCAGGAATGAAACTTCTTGCGCCAGGTCAATGTGGATAATATCGCCGTCTGAATATTCTTCTTTGCGGAAACTGTAAGCTCTTTTTAAATTTCCTCTTAAGACGAAAATGATGCTAATAACAATTCCTAATGCGACACCTTTTAATAAATCAGTAAAAACTACACCAAGGAAAGTCGCAATAAATGGAATGAACTGATATTTTCCTTTTGCCCAAAAGTGTTTAAACATTGATGGTTTTGCTAATTTATATCCAACAAGAAGTAAAACCGCTGCTAATGTTGCCAGTGGAATTTTATTTAAAATTGCCGGTATAGAAACCACACAAATTAAAAGAAGTACACCATGTATGATAGCTGACATTTTAGATTTTGCGCCGGCTGCATTATTTGCTGAAGTTCTCACAACAACAGAAGTCATTGGCAATCCGCCTAATAATGCACTCAAAACATTTCCTAAACCTTGTGCTTTCAACTCTACATTAGTGTTTGTATAACGTTTTTGCACATCCATCCTATCAGCGGCCTCGATACATAACAGCGTTTCAATAGACGCTACAATAGCGATCGTTGCACCTGTAATCCAAACTTTTTCGTTTGCAAAACCGGAAAAATCAGGGCTTACAAAAATATTTTTAAATTCTTCTAATGATGTTGGAACCGGTAAAGTAACCAAATGTTCCTTTGAAATAGCAAATGAGCTTCCTGTTGAAAGGAAAATCTCATTTAACACAACTCCTGTTATTACCGCGATTAGTGCCGCAGGAACCAGTTTGAGTCTTTTCAAAAACGGAACTTTATCCCAAGAGATCAAAATTGCAAGGGAAATAAAGGATATAATGATTGCTCCCAGCTGTACGTTATCAAAAAGTGAAAATAACTCAGTAAATGTATTTTGTCCGTCACCTTTTGAAAACGATTCATCACCTTCAAAATTACTGTCGTATCCAAAAGCATGTGGAATTTGTTTCAAAATGATAATCACTCCAATTCCGGCAAGCATTCCTTCAATTACATTATTCGGAAAATAGTTTGAAATAGTTCCGGCTTTGATAAAACCAAGAACTAACTGCATAATACCTGCAATGAATACGGCGGTTAAGAAAATATCAAATGCACCTAAATCAGTAATTGCGGTTAAAACAATTGCCGTCAAACCAGCTGCAGGACCAGATACGCTCAAGTGTGATTTACTTAAATAACCCACTACGATACCGCCAACAACTCCGGCAATAATACCCGATAATGGCGGCGCTCCTGAAGCCAAAGCGATTCCGAGACATAATGGAAGCGCTACTAAAAAAACTACTAAACCTGCAGCAAAGTCAGATTTAAGATTTGCAAAAAGATTAATTTTTTTTGTCATAAATACCTAAATTGAATACGAAAGAATAACAACCAGCACATTTAAGACCGATTGCGAGAAAAATTCAAGAAAGATATTATGCGTTTGGAGGTGGGGAAAATATAGATGCCGAAACATTATCATGTTTCAACTGGTTCTCAGTAATAATAATGCTTGAAGGCAGTTTTAAAATACTTACCAAAGCAAAATTATTGAACTTTAATTCGGCTTTGACTTCTTTGATTTCTTTATGAACCTGCTCTTCTTCAGACATACTGTAAAAAACAGATGTGTCACATTTACTCGAAATCAAACTCACAATTGTAGGAGTTGAAAGAAATGTGACAAACATTATTAATACAATTTGTACTGTAAGTTTCATGATGCAAATGTACTATTTAGGACGAGTAATCAAAATCGACCGTTACAAAATTAATCTAATTTTAACATCTGTAAATAAAAAAATCCGGCTATAGTAAAATAACCGGATCATGTGTTCTAAAATACTCTGATTTACAGGCTTTCTTCAAGCCATGCATTCATCATCCAAATTGTTTTTTCCTGTTCTGAAATGAAATCGCTCATTAATGAATTTGTTCCTTCATCATTGATTTCATCGGTTTTAGTTAGAATCTCACGCTCGATTTTTAATAATCCTGAAAGTGATTCAACTATTAATTGAACCGCTTTTTCATCGACCGAAATATTTTTTCCAACGCCGATTTTGTTATTTGCAACATAATCTTCAAAAGTATGGAGTGGTTTTCCTCCAATTGTTAATACACGCTCAGCAATCAAATCTATTTTTAATTGCGCATCATTATACAATTCTTCAAATTTTACATGCAAATCAAAAAAGCGCTTTCCTTTTATATTCCAATGGATTCCGCGTAAATTCTGATAATATACCTGAAAACTCGAAAGCAGCACATTCAATTTTTTTATAATTTCTTCGGACTCTTTAATGGGTAATCCTAATTTATTTGTCTTCATAGCTTTATGTTTTAGTTTAACAAAATTAGGAAATATCAAAAAAAACAACCATAGTTTTAACTTATCATTTATTTATATTTGCATCAGATAAAATGATATTATGACCATCACTCAATTACAATATGTACTTGCGGTTGCTGAACACAAAAATTTTACGCTTGCCGCTGAAAAATGCTTTGTGACACAACCTACTTTATCAATGCAGATCCAGAAAATCGAAGATGAATTAGGGATTTTGATATTTGACCGCACAAAAAAACCGATACAACTCACCGACATTGGGCAAAAAATCGTCAATCAGGCAAAAAATATCGTTAATGAATCGGAAAGGATCAAAGACATAGTCGACCAGGAAAAAGGGTTTATCGGTGGTGAATTCCGCCTGGGCATCATTCCGACGATTATGCCAACTTTACTTCCTATGTTCCTCAACAATTTCATTAAAAAATATCCGAAAATAAAATTGATCATTGAGGAATTGAATACCGATGAAATTATAACACGCCTGAAAAATGGGCATCTTGACGCCGCAATTGCCGCAACACCGCTTGAAGAAGAAAAGCTTAAGGAAATTGTGTTGTACTTTGAACCGTTTGTTGCCTATATTCCCGAAAACCACCATATTGCGCAAAAACAGGAAATCATTATCGACGATCTTAATATTGACGAAATCCTGTTGCTTCAGGACGGGCATTGCTTTCGAGACGGAATTCTGAATCTTTGCAAAAACGACACTAAATCTGATAACGGGCATTTCCAGATAGAAAGCGGAAGCTTTGAAACCCTAATAAAATTAGCCGATGAAGGTTTGGGAACCACATTGCTTCCTTATTTGCACACATTAGATTTAAAAGAAAAAGATCAAAGCAAACTGCGTCATTTTAAAGCGCCAAAACCTGCACGAGAAGTGAGCTTGGTTTTTCCAAAAACAGAGCTGAAAATCCATATAATCAACGCACTGCGAAATACCATTTCGGGAGTAATAAATGGAGCTATTGTATTCCAGAACGTCCAGGTTGTGAGCCCATTGGCCAAGAAATAAAAAAGGAGCTATTTAGGCTCCTTTAGTTTTATGCATTTAATAAAAATTCACATTGCTTTAATTCAGGCTTTTCCTTTGTGTAAGCCAGAAGCCATTCTGTTAATTGCTCTATCTCATAAGGTAAAAGAATCTTTAATGCTTTTTCCAGCTCCTTACAAAACAGTAGAGGATCAAAACTTACTCTTTCAAGTATGCCTTTAGTGTAAGTAAACATTGTTTTCTTCATAGAACGTATAATTATTAGGTAACATTGTTTGAGTCAAAAATAAAAAAATAATATTTACGAAAACGTTTTCTTATGTTAATTATATCTTTTAATTTTCTTAAAGAAATTACTTACAGAATTGATTTTTTACAGCTCTGAACATTTCACGTTTTCCGGGCGGGCCGGCAAGCTTTTGAACAGAAAACCCAACTTCAAGCATGCTTCTTTTTACAACTCCGCGGGCCGCATATGTTACAAGAATCCCATTCGGTTTTAAAGCCGTAAACATTTTTCGGAAGATTTCAGTACTCCATAATTCCGGCTGGACGCGATAACCAAAAGCATCAAAATAAATCAGGTCGTACTTTTCAATGTCATCTATTTCGTTGAAAAATTGCTTTCGCTTCGTAAGATTGAAATGCTCTGAAACTGAAGTTTTGATTTCCCAATCCGATTCATGCATCAAATCAAATTCTGATTGGAATTTTTGAGCTCCAAGTTCTGAAACATAATTCATTGACTTTACTTCTTCGGCTGAAACCGGATAAGCTTCAACTCCGATATAATCAACCTTTTGACTTGATTTTTTAGCCTCAAGAAAAGTGATGAAAGCATTTAAACCCGTGCCAAAGCCAATTTCCAAAATAGAAACGGGCTTTCCTTTAAATAAAGAAAACCCGTTTTTTATGAATACATGTTGTGCTTCCTGGATTGCTCCGTGTTTGGAATGGTAATTTTCATTCCAATCCGGTAAATGGATGGTTGTAGAACCATCGGAAGTCTGGATAATTTCCCTGCGCAATTTAATCGATATAAAGTTTTTTTATCCTCGGGATCGGGCCGCCACATTTTACCTTATGACAAGAAACGCAAGCATTTACACTTTCGTTAAAATGCTTTTTGGCATTTTTCGGATCTTTATAAATCAATTCCTGAGCTTTGATGAATTCTTTTGCTTTTTCTTTAAAAAAAGCATCATTTTCCTGTTCATCAGTCATTACCGCTTTGTGGATTTTGAGAAAATGATTCGGGAATTCACCTATAGTATCCCCTTTTTTGATACGTTCTTTTAAACGTTCATTATCAACATACATTTGTTCCATAAGAAGCGCCATTTCTGACATTTCGTACATTTCAAATTTCTTTCCTTCGGATGAGGAAGAATTCTTTTGTGTACGTACGGTTTTTTCTTCTTCTACGACTTTTTCTGCCTTTTCAGATTTGTTGCAATTTGAAAAAAACGCCAGCATTCCAAATAAAACAATGTATTTTCTCATATTATTTCTGGATTAAAACCCCGTCAGCCTGAAACGCATAAGTTATTTTTGACTCTGTGATTTTATCGATTTCATCCTGAGATTTTCCACCATCTTTTGCATAATGCTTCAATTCATCTACAGAAATTACGTCAAGGAAAGCGCGGCCACTAACAATTGCTTCCGAATCATCGGCATTCAAAGGCACAAAAAATCCGTAATCCTTGAAACGCACAAACGATTCTTTATTATCGGCAAGATCCATTTTCATCCAGCATCCTTTTTTCTTGCAAACAGATTTGATTCTAGATTTGAATTTCAGCGCAATTGTATCTCCTTTTTTCAGCGATGCATATTTTTTCAACATTTGCTCTTTTGTAAGCGCTTTATCAGCTGTAATTTTGCTTCCAAAAGTAGCATATTCCACTTTTACATCTTTTGGAATCTCAGCTTTTACTTCTTTTGGAGTTTCAACTTTTGGGGCTTCAGCTGTTTTTGCAGCAACAATTTCTTCTTCAGCAGGAGTTTCAACCGCAACAATCGTATCTTTCTGAACAATTGTATCAACTGGAGTTTCCAGCGGCGTTTCGTCAATTTTCACTTCTTCGGATTTTTTGCATGATGCCATCAAAACAATGGAACAGGCTAAGAAAATTATTTTTTTCATTTTTATAAAATTTGATTGAATTATATTTTTGAGCAAAAATAGGCAGTTTATCCGAACAACAAATTAATATTGCATTTTTTGTGATATTCTTGCCGATTTGGTAAGAATTTATGCTACGGCAAATCAAAATGAAAAAAGTGGCAATTAATTTATATTACCGGATAAAACCGCATTTATTTTTGTTAATTTAGTGGCGAACAACAGATAATATATTAATTTTTGAAATTTGATGTTTGTAAACTGAAAATCAATAGTTTACAATTTTTAAATTCCCCTAAAACCATAATAGAATGAGTTCTGAAATTACTCGCGAAATCGATATAGTGAAGGCTTCTGCATCAAAAATAAATTTGGTCGATTTTAATACCTTAACCTTTGGCTCCACATTTACAGATCATATGCTGGTTTGTGATTTCAGGGAAGGCAAATGGGAAAAACCACAAATTAAGCCATACGAGCCTTTTTTACTTGATCCTTCGGCAAAAGTTTTTCATTACGGACAAGCTATTTTTGAAGGAATGAAAGCTTATAAAGATAAAAACGATGATGTTTGGCTGTTTCGCCCTGACCAGAATTTTGAGCGATTCAATAATTCGGCAAAAAGAATGGCAATGCCCGAAGTGGAAGAATGGATTTTCATGGATGGTTTAAAACAGCTTATCGATCTTGAGCGTGAATGGGTCAAGTTCGGACTTGGAAATACCTTATATATCCGCCCGTTCATGATTGCGATTGGAAGCGGAGTAATTGCCGCACCTTCGACACAATATCGTTTCATGATCATTCTTTCGCCTGCAAAATCATATTATTCAGGCGAAGTAAAGGTAATCATAGCCGAACATTACAGCCGTGCTGCAAATGGCGGAATTGGTGCGGCAAAAGCAGCAGGAAATTATTCGGCGCAATTTTATCCGACAAAACTGGCAAATGAAAAAGGTTTCCAGCAAATCATCTGGACTGATGACGCCACACATACAAAACTGGAGGAAGCCGGAACGATGAATGTTTTCTTCAGGATAAACGATACTTTATATACTGCGCCAACAAGTGAAAGGATTTTGGATGGTGTTACCCGAAAAAGCCTCATTGCCATTGCTGAAAGAGACGGAATTAAAGTTGATATCCGTCCGGTTTTGGTTGAAGAAATCATTGAAGCTGCCAAAAAAGGAACATTAAAAGAAGTTTTCGGGGCCGGAACCGCAGCAGTTGTAAACCCAATTGTAGGTTTCTCGTATCAGGATAATTATTATGAACTGCCAAAAATTGAAAATTCAATCGCACTGCAGCTTAAAGAGAAATTAACTAACATTCAATATAAACTCGCAGAAGACACTTTTGGCTGGACTATTAAAGTTTAATATCAAAAATTAATCGGCAGTTAATTCATACTGTCGGCTAAGATTATTGAAAATGCCGGATTGTTATAGACATTCCGGCATTTTTTATTTGGCTATTTAAAAAAACTAACTAATAAAAAAGCCCCGCATTTCTGCGAGGCTTTATATTTAGGAAAGGGAAACGATTATTTTTCTCCTTTTTCCATTTTAGCTTTCAATTCAG
>CAZSDN010000020.1:0-26893 GCA_964605595.1 uncultured Flavobacterium sp.
CAAAATAAAAAAGAAAATTATTTTTTTCATAATACAATGAATTTAAAAAGTTATTATTAGGGGCTAAACCAAATATATAAAGAATATCAAAGCTTTCTAATATAAAAAGGTTTAAAAAGGTTTAATTTCTGTTTAATAAAAAGGTCGAAAAATTAAAGTGGCTCGGATTATGCTTTAATTTTAGCTTTCAAATTGCTCTTTAACTGCTCCATTTCTGCTTCTAAATCGCTCACACGATCATACAACAAAGCTGGATCGGGTAAATCCCACCCGAGGTATAACTTAACTTCCCAAATCTCCTTTATATCGTGCATTTGCACCGTTATATTCGGATGTTCTTTTCTGTTATCTGATTTTAAAAAAAGATTCTTATATTTTTTTAATCTGTTCAAAGTTCGTTTAATTACAATTCCTTCGTAATCTTCGCCTTGAACAACAACAACATAGATATTATTGTCCTTAATATTCAACCAATTTTCTACCCATTCTGTTGCTACATACGCTTTATCATGCATCGTTGGAAACATAGAATGTCCTTTTATCTGAAACATTCTAAAAGTTCCATTATTAAGCATTGGCAAATTGTATGCAGGCAATCGTTGTATCCATTCCGGATTATCATACCCAGCTAAATAGCCTGCTTGTGCTGATGCGGGTACTAAAACAATATTATCCTTACCAGCAGAATCAACAGTAACAACTGACGGCATACGCTGGTAAAAGTTGGTAACATTTTTTGCATTTTTGGATTCGTCTGTAAATGTTACGCTTTTTGTTCCACTTTCATTTGGTAACGTTTCATTTACTTTTCGTTTCTCGATAGAACCAGTTCCTGTTAGCAGAAAATTACCATCAATATTTACGCATTTTGCATATAATAATGCGATATCGAACGTATTTCTTTGATGCCAACTCGACAAAGTTTGCGGTTTAATACCTAAAAATAACGCAAAATCAGTATCAGACTTAAAGCCGTAATGTGCTTTTAAGTCGTTTAAAATCTTGCTTTTATCAATTTCAGTACTCATAACCTATTAAATATTTACTCAATGCGCGTAAAATATTTACGCATTTTGTTGTTTGTTTACGCAAATTGCATAAATTTGTCCTACTTGAGCGACACAAATATATAACAAAAATAGAGTTATGAGCAAATTAATCATTGACGCACGAAAATTTAAAACGTGGGAACTGCTTTCAAACATGACAGGTTCTAGTAAATCATACTGTAAAAAAGTTGTTACTAAAAGAAGAGAACAAAAGTCAGCAGCTGCGAAATTAATTGTAGCAAAGTTCAACGAGCTTGAAAAAATGCTAATCCACGAGTAAACCAAAATGCATCTTTTACCCAACGACATATTAATACGCAATTATAAGGATGGTGAAACCGTATGGATTTCCCACCGGCTTATTCTGCAAGTTTGCCAAGTTACCGATGAGTACTTACGCAAATCTCGCGTAGTATTTAAGAAGTCGATTTCAAAAGGTTACAAATACGGTGACTTTTTACCTCAAACGGGTACGTCTTGGCGTTGGGGAAAATCAAACGGAACGTTTTACTATCATTATGATTCGCTTCCTGATAGAAAGCCGACACATTACCGTTCAAAATTTGGCACAAAGCATGAGCTTCTAAAACATTTAGAGGCTCTGCAAAGTGCAGAAAGCAATACTCAACAAAGCAATTTAAAGAAAACTATTCTTACACAGGTTAATTCCCTGATTGATAACACCGACATCACATATTATATGTATAACGCTGTTGTTGGTTTCAATCAAAATCAATCAATCCAAATGGCAACTGCTAGAGCTTGGTGTTTATGGATTAGCAAACAGTTAGAAAACGACAATTTCAAGCTTTTAGGCATAAATAAAAAGCAGGATTTTTATCAGGCTTGCGCAGATATCCTTTCTCCTATGAATTTGGAAGGTTTCAATGTTAATTCCGCAGCTTACTTACGAAATAAAATAACCGACTTTTCACAGTCAAATGATATACTTGATCAGCTTAAATTTTTCATAAGCGGTAAATACGGAAATGGCAATGCTCAGGTAGTTGGTAAATTTCCGCTCATTGATGAATCGACCGGACAAATATTCCAATTCGATATACATCAAGCAATGATGTTTCAGCTGTACATGAATCCGGGAGGCAGTACAAAAGAATACATTCGCCAACTTTGGGAAAAGAGCTACTGCGAAGATGTACAGGAATTCGGATTACAGCCAATCGCATACAGAACTTTTTGCCACCATTTAACGAGATTTAACCGTCAGGTTCAAACAGCTCGTTCCCGACATGGTCAGGACTACTACAAAAAACACGTTCAAACATACGTTACAACAGAACGCCTTCAATACGCTCATTCGTTGTTTGCAGGCGACGGTTCCGGTACAATCAATTACAGGTATCAGAAACCGGACGGCAAATGGTCAACCATGAAACTTTATGTGATCCTGATTACAGATGTTGCAAGTAGGTTTATTGCTGGTTGGTCTCCTGCGCCTTCAGGTTCACACAAGGAAACTGAAGCAATGACAAAAAGTGCAGTAAAAATGGCAATTGAAACCGGAGGCAATCAAACGATGTTCGAGTTTGTTTCTGATAATCACGGTGCATTTACTTCAAAAGAAGTAAAAGAATTCCTATCGTTATCATTCAATAAAATCAGAACTATTGAAGCAGGAAACTCACAAGCAAACCCTGCTGAAACTCAATTCAGATTGTTTAAACGCAGTTTAAAAGATATTAAAAACTTCCTTTCTACGAGCTGGGATGCTGGATTAGAAGGACAATCAAACCCCGATTTTCTTAATATAATGGAGCTCCCAACGTATGCTGATGCTGTTTTGCAAATGAATGACCTTATTAAACGTTGGAACGCTGCACCGTTGCGTGATGGTGTTTCGCCTGAAGATCGTTTCGCAATCAAACATCCAAATTGCAAACCTATTGAGCCTGTTGTTCGGCGTTACTTGTTTGCGAATCATACTAAAGTTGACGTTAGTTATATGCGTGGATATGTAAACGTTTACAAAACTTCCGGTTACAGCGAAAGTCAACTTTTCCAATTCGAGATACCTGAGTATGGTGGCGAAGGAACCGAGATGATCGCCAAAGCAACTGGATATACTACCGGAGCATCTCTAAAAGTCGTTTGGGATGAGCAAACTGCCGATTTATATACGCTTGATGGCAAATTTATAATGAGCTGTATGCGATCATTTGGCGCAAGCCAGTCGCATGCTGAGGCAAACGATCAGACCGACGCAGCTCTCGGTCGCCATAAATCAAGAAAATCAAAACAAACTGAATACATCGATGCTTTTGAAGAGTCGCTAAGCGATGTAATCAACGGTTTAAGCTACGAGCATGAAATGGCTTTTGGTTCAAATAAGGAAGCCTACAATGCCAATTTTATCAATAACGAGAATACCAACCTAAATAAAAAAACCAAGCAGAGAGTGGATCGTGACTTCAACAGCTCTGATTGGTCAAATGTTTAATAATCAAATTCAAATGTATGGCAAAGTTAACACAAAATCAAAAACTTGAGCAAATACCTGATGCAATAGCAGCGTATTTATCAGAAAGCAACACCACACAAGCATCGCTGGCAAAGCTGGCAGGAATTGACAAAGCTTATGTGAACCAAATTGCAAATCGTGCCGAATCAATCGGAAAAGCAAAAATTGCTGACAAGTATTACGAAGCAATTGCGATGGCAATAGGTTATAAAATCGAAAAGAACCACTGGCAACACTTCAATACGCACAATTTCAAACAGGCGATCATTACGTTTGAAAATGCGCGGGAAAAGAAAATAAGATTAGGAATTGATGGTGATTCCGGGCTTGGAAAAACCTATGCGGCGACATTATACAAACGCAAACATCCAAAGTCTATTTTTCTTGTGAAATGTTCAGGCATCGAAAACAGTAAAGAATTCGCCCAGAATTTAGCTCGTGAGGTTGGAGTTTCTGACTTAGGAACCAAAGGCACAATTATACGAAATGTATGCAGCCGTATCAAATCGTTAGGAGATAATCCGATGGTGATTATTGACGAGTTCGAGAATACAAAGGCGGGTAATATTCCAACTGTAAAAGCAATTGCTGATGAACTGGAAGGCTTCGCTGCTGTTGTGGTAATCGGGATTGATGTTCAGAAAATGTTACAAAAAGGTGCTGATCGACGTAAGAACGGTTTTGTGCAAACCAACCGTCGCTGGTCGTTTGGCTGGACGTTTCTTGATCCATCTATCGGCGAAGATATTGAAAGTATTTGCATCGAATCGGGTATAACCAACAAAGCAGCCCAAAACTGGCTAAAAAGCCGGGTTAAAGACTTTGACAGCCTTAAAAACATAATCACAACCGCCCTCGAAGAGATTGAAAAGTCAGGCGGTCAGGTAACAAAAGAACTTTTAAATGAACTCTACGAACTTTAGTATGGCAACTTACACAACGAACCGAGGCATACAAATGCTGGTTATCAGGAACGCTGCCGGAAAAATAGTAAAAGCCTTTTCCGGATCAATAGCAAAAACGAAATGGAACGAATTGTTAAACACTGTAAATCTCAATTAAGATGCAAGTAAATAAAGAGTGGCTCGAAGGCCAAATCAAGGATTTGAATGATTTTTTACAGCTTCCCGGAGGAACTCCTGACGAAATGCGAAAGGATGAGCAGCGCCGGAACTATTATGTAAACAAGCTCATCGAACTCGAAGAAAACGAACTCGAAACAATCAAAGTTTAAGCCGATGGAAAGCTGGCCAATCGAATCCGACACATTAGATATTAGAGAACATATTTTTTATTCAATAAATGAAAACCCTATAAAAATGGAAACAACAACCGCACCTGCAAAGCCAATTACTGAGATGAGCGCCGCTGAAATCAAGGAATTTCTCGCTCAAAAAGAAGCTGCTGAATTGAATCTGAAAACAACCCGAAAAAAAGCTTATCAAATCGACAAGGATAACTTTTTAAACCTCGTTTTGGAAAAGTTTACTGACCTGAAAGGCATCTTGGCTGAAGTGAAAAAGGACTCTATTCAACACGCCGAAAACTTTAATATCCTGAAGTATGAGCTTGACGAAAAAACACCAAAAGAGGCGAAGAGCTTCGAGCTTAAAAACAACAATGTGAAGATTATTGTTGAGAGCCAGGAACGTTTCGATTTTACCGACGAGGCTGTCGTACACATTCAGGCGATCAAAGATATTTTCCGCGAAAAGTTCGAGCAAAGAAACAAAGGTTTCTATGCCTTGCTTGATGGAATATTAATGAAAAACGGCAAAGGTGACTACGATGCAAAGCTTTTGACTAAAGCACGTCGTCAGGTTAAAGACTTAGGAGACGAAAGGCTTATCGCTGAATTTGACAAACTCAATGACTGCTTAATAGTAGTTGGTTCAACCAAATACATCCGAGTTTATGAAATGGTTGAGAACAAATGGAAAGATGTTTCACTTAATTTTTCAAGTATATGAGCGTAAAAGTGAAAAGAATCGACGAGCGCAACATTCTTGTAAATGAAAAGCTTGTGCGCATGGATATGGAAGGCAACTGGATTGAAACGGAAGAGTTGTCAAGTGCTGAATCAAAAGCACTTTATACACACCTCAATAACGAGGCACTTGATATGAAAAACCGCCTGAATTAAGCAGGCATTTCCCGACCGGAAGGCACTTACGTTCGAGTCGTGAGCGGGAACGAAAATTAAATTAGTTACAAATGAGAGCAATCGGAATCACAGAGTTTCTCGACAAATCATTTGATGTTTTAGAGTTTGAAGGTGCGTGGCTAGAAAGCTTCGGTTTGCCTGAAAAGAGCTTTACAATGTCATTGTGTGGAGATTCAGGAAGCGGTAAAACAGAGTTTTCCGTTCAATTAACCAAGTTGCTAGCAAAGTTTGGAAAAGTGCTTTACTGTTCTTACGAACAGGGCATTTCTAAATCGTTGCAGGATGCACTTAAAAGAAACGATCTGAAAGAATTGAAAGGATCGGTAATGTTTACTTCAGGCGGTACGTTCGATGATTTAGTATTAAGGTTGAAGAAAAGAGCTTCAGCTCGTTTCTGCATCATCGATAGTACTGATTACATGAACCTGACAACAGCTCAGTATAAACTACTCAAAAAGCTATTTCCAAGAAAGAGTTTTATAGTTGTTAGCTGGGGAAAAAACGACAAGCCAAAAACACAGGCAGCAAAGGACATCGAATTTATGTGCTGTATTAAAGTTGTCGTAAAGAACTACATCGCATTTCCGCGAAGCCGTTTCGGAGGCAATAAGCCTTTCATTATTTGGGATAAGAAAGTATCTGCACAAGGCGAACTGTTTTAAAATGAGCTCAATTAAACAAGTAATGACTTTGCTTGGAAAAGCAGGCATTAAAGATGATCTAAAAAAGGAAATGGTTTACAACTTCACTAACGGTCGTACTGAAAGCGTTCGTGATTTAACTCCAAACGAGCTGAAAAAGTTCTGCAATGAGCTTTCCAATAAATGCCAATCAGCTGACCAGGAACTTATAATGAAGCGCATGCGCAGTACCGTTCTTGATCTTGCAACTAAAACAGGCATAAAAGAGCCGAATTCATGGGAAAAGTTTAATAGCTGGATGAAAAGTACATCGATACTGAAGAAAGAGCTTCATGCTTACACGCTGGAAGAACTGACGGCACTTATTAAGCAATTCAGAGGCTTGAATTCAAACTTTGAGCGCAGCGCACAGAAAACCGGAACAAAGGCGTGGTATCAACAAAATAACATTCCCCAACCGGGTATAAATTAAAAAAGAGCCATAAATATTACTATCTAGAGCTCCCTCAACTTGGCGGTTGTTAGGCTTCAAAGATAGTAATCTATGGCTTATAACCGAGAAAATTTTTTAACAAAAGTTTTGGCAGTACAGGACATCGTTTTGCGTGAGCGAAACAATGGTTTGTTCTACAAGGAAATATACCATAAATACATTGAAAAACAGTTCCATATTTCCAAACGAACCTTTGATACTTACATCGGAATAAACGCCAAAAAGCAACTACGCGAATTGAAGCTGAAGAAAGAAAATGATAACCAATTAGAGCTGTTTTAATATGACACACGAACTGAAAATACACCCCGAATACTTTCAAGATGTGAGCTTAGGTCTCAAGAAAGTAGAAATTAGAAAGAACGATCGCAATTATCAGGAACGCGATAACCTGGTCTTGAAAGAATACGATCCAAAAACTGAAGCTTATACCGGAAAGCAAGTTGTGCGCACGGTAAGTTATATAGTTAAAGATGTTCCTGGACTGAATCCGGAATATGTGATGCTTCAAATTATAAAACCAGTTTAAACACGATTTAAACATTACGTTAATCGGTAATAATTCCAAATATTACCAAAATAAGTAATAATTATGATATCATTTTTTATAAAACCAAAAGAGTTAAATACGGTAAACATCATCATTTCCAAATTACAGTTTAATGATGATGTAAAAGGTAAAATTGACCTTTCAATTTGTAAAGCAGTTGCTTTAAAATTGGCTCGAAAGTCGTTCAGTTTACTCGGAAAAGACAAAGCAAAACACTATAAAATTACAATTGAATATCACGAAGCTGAACTTCTTGAACGCAAAATACGCTATAAAGCCAATTTAGATTACGAAACGCATCAGCTTAGCGAAAATGACTTCTTTGATCTGACAAACTTTTATAATGATCTGAATCAAAAACTAGCTTAAAAATGTAGCGGTGTAATTGGTTATGTAAGACAGTATTGACCCGTAAGCATTCCTTGAGCCTTTCAACCAGCACCGCTTTTTAAATTTAAAATTATGGAAATAGTAACCTATAAAGTAACATTCGTTGAAACGTCTGATGAATGGCTGTTTCAATACCGTAAACAGGATGGTATTATTTACAGCTTCACGAATATTCGTGGTGTACGCATCCTCAAACTGTTCCAAAATCAGCAATTTCCTGAAAACATCGATTTAATTGAGCAATGGACACGGTTAAAACACCTTGTTAAGGTAGAGCTGGTTATAGAAGATTACACATTTGAAACATTTTGGTTGAAATACAACCTGAAGGTGAAAAAAGATAAGTCGCAGCAGGCATTTGAAAAGCTCGAGCTGATTGATCGCATTAAATGCTTTATAAAGCTTCCTGAATACGATGCGCACTTAGCAAAAACACATCAGGCAAAAGCGCACATGGTAACCTGGATAAATCAAAAACGTTATGATGATGAGTACTAAAATTGAAAACCAAGTGTCATCATTTGTTTTATGTTGGGTGTCTTGCGGAATTACTTCTGCTGTTGCAGGTTGGATTGCAAAACAACGTTATAAGAACGTTCGGTTTTATTATATGGAAATTGATTCAGCACACCATGATAACAATAGATTCATTGACGATTTGGAAAAATGGTACGGTCAAGAGATTATCCGTGTACGAAGTCAAAAATATAAAGACCAATTTGAAGTTATTGAACAAACAGGATATGTAAATGGCCCAGCAGGTGCGAGATGTACTAAAGAATTAAAAAAAGAAGTACGCTTTCAATTAGAAAAAAGTTTCGTTCCTGATTTATTTGACCAGGATAAACCGCAATATTCAAATCAAGTTCACGGCTATGAATTTAAGATTTCAGAAATACAAAGAGCAATAGAGTATATCTACGATTACGGATATACTCAACCTGTTTTCCCTTTGATTGAAGAAAAGTTAACCAAAGCAAATTGCGCGCAAATTTTAATTGATGCCGGAATTGAACTACCAATTATGTACAAACTAGGCTATAATAATAATAATAATTGTATTGGGTGTGTGAAAGGCGGTGCGGGATATTGGAATAAAATTCGAATAGATTTTCCTGAACACTTTAAAAAAATGGCTAAAGCAGAACGTGTTGCTGGACATTCATGTATAAACGGAACTTTCCTAGATGAGTTAAACCCTAAATCCGGTAGAACTCCAAAGCCGATAGTGCCTAGTTGTGGTTTCATTTGTGAAGCCTTGAAACCTGAAGTTACTGAAAAAACAGCCCGAAAAATTTATCTCGGTGAACTGGATATACGTGAACTCGTTGAACGTTGCGCGTAAGGCTTATAAACTTTTACTATATTTGAAAATCAAACTAAAAAAAATGAAAAGAGTATTACTAATATTATTGTTTCTTCCAACGCTTTTAACGGCTCAAAACCGCCCGGACTGGAATTACGATGTACAACAACCAATAAGCGCGGATTTTCCCGAAAAACTGCCTTTTTATAACGATTACTTACCGCTTCAAAACACATATTATGAGCTGAATGTTACGCTTAACAATGTACGCAAGCTCGTAACCGATCTTTTGAAAATGCAACCGAAAGAAAATGCGCCTTCAGGTAATGGATTTCAGTATGAAATTTACACCAGTTCAAGCAAAAGAGAACCGCTGAAAGTAAAATATAACATCTTTACGGCGTATGGTTTGGAGGTTGTAAAATCAGTTGAAGTTGAGGGCGGTTTTGCAGATGTGGCCATGCTATTTATTTACTTGTATGATACGAAATTCTCAACAAATTACACGCCCGAGAATGAGGCAAAAAAGCATTTTAAACAAGATCTTGCTGTTTTTAAAATTGCCAGTAATGGCAAAGCTTCTTTCACTATCGAAAACACCAAGTATAAAGCTGACACGGTCGCTTTTTTAAATGATTTCAATAAAGCAAAAGAAGCTTTGAAAAATTAATTATCGTCAAATTCAACGGTCATTGTTCCGTTTATAGCGACTTTGTCATAATCACCCATTTGATAGTTATCAAGTGGGTTTTTTCTTGGTTTTAAGCTGCATTCGTAGCTTAGTAAATAAACATCAGTAATACTATCCATGCGGTTAAAACCCTCATTGCTCAATTTCAGCTTTCCGGTTATTTCCGTTTCTGTTCCTTCCAGTACTTCGTTTATGGTTTCGCAGTAATCTATAAAGAGTAATCCCTTGTCGCGGTTTTCTGATATGTTGGCCGTGCTTCGCAACTGTTCGTAACAGCAATAAAAATTCACAGTTGCCATTGGTGGGTTCTGCTCATGGTCGATGTTCCAATCTACAAATAAAGCTGTTTGATTGAATAGCTCGAAATTCTCTTCGAACTGGTCTTGGCCAGCATATAGATCAATATATTTTGGCTCGATTATTTGTTTGGCTGTGAACTTTTGGATCGTGTCCGGATGTTCAAATTTTGCAATGATAGAATTATAAAAAGCCTTCATGTTTAAACGGTGTTTAAATTACCTTAAAATATCTGTTATTTCGCGTTGCATTAGTCGTTCAATCCGTCTTAATAACAAAGCGGATTCGCCAATGAAACGACGTTCAGGAAGTTTGAGTTTCATTTTACGGCGATGCGCTTTTACGGTTTCGGTTCTGCCTTTACGTTTTCTGCTGTGCGTTTTTACTCCAACGGTTTTATTGATTTCTGCACCTTCGTTATGCGCTTCAGCGTATGGAACATCGGTTCCGATTGTTACACTATTCCTGGTTACATTTATTTTACGAATGGAACGCTTCAAACGCCCGGACTTTATCATCAAGGTTCCGCGATTGTTTGCTTTGTTCTTAGACGGTTTTCGCTTTTGCCATGCGCTAACGCTTCGGTCAACCCAGTTTTTACGAACAAAACGTTCCTTGCTGAAGTTTACGGCTTCAATAGCTGCCAACTCCGGGAACTTCCGGTGTAATTTAGATAATCGCTTCAGTTTGTTGTAATAGTCCTGCATTTAGATTGTTTCAGCGTTTATAATCACACGGCGAAGCATTTCCTTGAACCAAGCTTCAACATCATCTTTGGTCATTCCTTCATAAGCGCTCTGGGCTACGTTAATACCGCCTTTGTTGAATGAATCGATTTTGATATCGATTTTCTTAATTTGGTTTGCGGCTCCTGTAACCTTGCTAATTCCATCGCCTCCTTTTTTCTTATCAGGTGCTAACGTACCATCAATTACAGGTGCTGGCGCTTTCATAATTTTTGTTTTGCTTTCTGTTGGTTCTAAATTAGTTTTCGCTCTTGCTTCTTTTTCTCCCGGCGTTGTCAAGTCAAGGTTATTGCGAAGCTCTTCGATTTTTTTAGCTCCAAATCCTGCTATTGCCGACATTCCCGGAAGCTTTGCAACAAGTTCGAGCAATTGCTGAATAGGTTTTAAAATTGCGTCCAGGATCACTATTCCGATTCGTTTCAATCCGCCTAAAATGCCCTCAGTCTGGAAAGCTTTTTTGATGCTTTCCCAGTGATCATATATTGATTTGAATGCACCGATAACCACGCCAACAGGCCCTAAAAACACCAACAGCGCTGCGCCCCATTCATCCCATTTGTTTATAGCTAATGTCACTATGCCAATTAAAGCGGTTATTCCCAAAACAACCAATCCAACCGGGTTCGCATTCATAGCCACGTTCAGCAGCCATTGTTTTACGGTTGCTAATCCCAACATCTTAGAAAGCGGCCCGAATAAACTGATTAGTCCGGATATTGCCATCCCGCCCATTCCTAAAGTTTGAATTAAAGGCATCCAAGCGCCGACACTCTCGTTAATATCACTTTGAAGATTCGCTACCCAGCTTTTTATATCTGCGTCGGCTGCTTTAAAACTCGGAATGTTGTTCGGGTCTAAATCCATAGTTCCTAATCCAAGTATAAAGCCCATTCCGGCATCCTCACCAGCTCCTTTAAATATATCGGTTAATGCCAATTGCTTTGCTTGAGCAGTTGCTCCCTGCATTGCCTTTGAAACAATTTGTACAGCTTCAAAAGATGTTTTTCCGGTAAGGTCTTTAATGCCCAGTCCTATTCCTTTGAGCGCCTCTACCTGAGCAGGCCCCATTTCTTTGAGGCTTAAATTTGCTTCTTTTATAGAGTCAATCGCTTTGTCGGAAAATATCCCGTCTTTTCCTGATCGTGCCATAATGGCAAGCGTTTGGGATGCGTTTAAGCCTAATTCTTGCAACTGTGGGCCATACTCTTTAAACTGATCGAGCATGTCGCCATTGAGATTCGCGCCCTTTTCATAGCCTGCTTGGAGCAAAGCAAGGTTTTCCTCGAAAGAACCTCCGATTTGTTTGCTCATTGCATTAGCTGCTTTAGCGATTTCTATACTATCTTCGTTGAACACACTGCTGATTTCATGTATTTTCCGGGACATTTGATCTACGTTGGAAACATCCATTTGCTGGAGTGCTAACTGAGTTTTGCTGATGTCGTTGGTAAAATCAAGTTTTTCACTCAGGTTCTCGAACAGCTCGAAAGACTGATTTATTTTAACCGGATCGAAAGCGTCGCCAATACCTGAAAATATCTTAACCTGCAAAGCGTTGAACTTTTTGAGCTTTCCTTCCATTTTGTCGGTGGCTCCTGATAGTTTAACCTGAACTTCTACAAGCTTGTTGTTAAACAGCTTGTCGCCAAGTTCCATGATTAATTCAAGTTTAGATTTTTTTGCCATTATATTTTTTATTATATTTGCAGTCAAGGATTTATACAAACCGTTAAAGGTGGCTCACTGGAAACATAGCGACCGATATCCCAATCGGGCGGTTTTTATGAATCCTTTCCTTTTTTTACCAACAATCCTTTTCTTAGATCAGAAGCTTTTCCGCTATACCAGGTCTTAACTTCAAGCCCTTTTGAGGTCAGGTCACAATCAGCCACTAAAACAACGTCTTTAAAAAATTTGATGTAACGAGACTGAAATTTGCCTTCAACCCTGTTCGGGGTTTGATACCAAACCTCGTCCGGATTACCCAATAGTTGTTTTATGTGCGGGAATAATTGATGCCTGTTTTCTTCTTTGGTAACATACTTCCCTTTTGTATGGCTGTCAAAAGTACTTTTGGTAATGATTGTCTTGCGGCCGTAATAGTCAGACATTCCCATAAAGTTTTTTCCAGCTTCATTCTTAAACAATTCCGAAACGTTGTCGGCTGTGATGCTTTTATCAAGAATAATACTGTTTAAACTCGATTTAAATTCTTTCCATTCCTTTAAACCGTATTTGTCGAAAGTCATATCGTTCAGCTTTTTCGGCAATCCTTTAATGTCGCTGTAAAACTGTTTGTTTGTGAAAACTTGTTTCAGATCGGCACGATTGACATTGAATTGAGATTTCGACCAATTAGCGTTTTCCGAATTCAACATTTCCTGCGCAGTCTTTCCGCTTATTACTTCGCCTGCCTTTGGAGTTCTGTTATACTGTACAAATTCACATCTGCAACCGTGACCGTTCGGAGGAAATAGTTTCATCGCTTCACGATCGCTAAGGTTGAAAATTCGTCCGTCGAGCTTTTCATGTTCATTACGAACCTTAGAATCTCCTGCCGTTTGATATTGAACAAATGAGGTTACAGTATCTTTTTCAGACATAAATCGTAAATACGCTGCTGAATTTTGCCCAACCGCAACTGATAAATTATATTCTGTACTTAGATAATTTTGGTTTAAATCCTTAACTCGGTCGTTAGCCAACCGGATAAAATCGGCTTCAGATCGGATTTCGTTTTTATCCTGGTCAACTAACAAATCGTGCATCGCTGCTAAACGAGCTTCGTTCTTACTTGCGGAAAACTCAAACAGGTTATATTCCATCATTTGAAGCGCAAGTGTGTCGGGTGTGTTCCATCCGGCAGTAACACCGTATCCTGATTTTAGGCCGTTAACCAATTCGAGTGCTTCGGCACTTATCAATTCGCCTTCGATTCCAACCGTTTCATTGTTGTTGTAAAGCGCCGCCGAAAGCTTTTCTGAAAGCTCGGAAATAATACGAGTCGTGGCTGCTGCGACAGGTAGATCGGTACTACAACATTTATTTGTAGTCAGGTCTTTCCCATGTATTATGGGATTTACCTTTATTCGCTTCGTTGGTAAGTCTTTCATCTTCGTTTTGATCTATTTGATGTAGCATTTTTATAACCGCTGCCAATGAGTTGATTTTTGCGTCAAGTTCTTCTTGTCCAAATCCGGCAGGATTTATAGCCGTCCGCTTTCCGACAATAGGAATACTGAAAGTTTTGGAAATCCATTCCTGTTCAACATCGTAGTTTTGCATAATACCTTGAACAATCGTCCAGTATTCGTTTAATTCTATTTCCTCTTTGCTTTCAATCCATTCAAAAACATCATCATCAGAAATATAATTATAACCCTGAAGCTTCAAAAGTGGCATTAAATCATCATTCACATTGAATGAAATATCCCGGCGATCGGCTTGACTAATTTTATAGTCGAGCGAGCGCTCATGCACTTCTGTTTGACTTCTGTTTGCGGCATTTTGGCCTAACGTATTAGAACCGACAATAACACCCGCGATTTCATTTGAGTTCTGTTCAATGAATTTAGAATAGACATTATAAGCATCGGTACGGTTTGCCTCGTCAAACTTTATTGTTGTGCCTTCGGGAAAAACTCCGACGGATGATTCCGCAAGTGCCAACAATTGTTTTTCGACATTGTCAATGTGCGTTGTATTATTATTGTTGGTAGTTGCGGAAACCATTGGCATTCCAAACTTTTCACAAAATTCAGCCCAAGACTGCGCCACGTTTCTTTTCCAAATAAGATTCGGTATAATATCATTTATGATTCCCAATGGATTATCGGGGTTCAATTCAAGAACCCACGGCTTATAAATCGGATCGTCATACTGGATGAAAACTTTATCTTTTCCTAAATCCGGATAAATTCGTTTTTGCGAAGGAACTGTGTTGCGTTTTGGCACGACAGCCATTTTTATATTATGCCCGTTAAAACTCAGGAACTCTAAAACGGTAGTTCCTTCAAGTTTAGAAAGAAGCTCCAAATTCAAATACTTATAAAACCATTTTTGTTGGAATAGCTCTGTTGCGAGTTCGTTGATTTCTCCAGTTTTTCTATTTCTGATTTGATGGCCGATACTTAAAGTCGCTGACATACGCAACAACGATTGTGTTTTGTAAGTTCCGTCCGTTTTTAGATCATCCACAAGATCATAATAAACATTATATCGCGGGGTTTCGATGTGATCAATGGCTATTAATGATCTTCGCCAAGTTTGAATTTCTTTTCTGCTACGGTCTTTATAAGCTTTGGCGATTTGCAATATGATAGCATCCGCATTTATTTTTGCGTATTTCATCGGTTGTGTTGTCGATTTGGCAACAGGGTTGAAATTTTGCCTGTTGTTACTTGTTTTTTTATATCTGCTATTCTTAGTCATAAATATGCCTTTAATGCCTTAAAATCGATTTTAAACGTGTTTTAAATTGTAATAATCTACCATCTGTTTTCGGATAATGTTCTTTTGCTTGAAATACGAATGCTTTCTTTTACTTCCCCGGTTACCTGGTCTTTAATTTTTGGAAGGTCGGCCTGTGTTTTTCCGTTTCCTACATCCTTGAGCCATTCCAGAACATCTTGATATCTATTTGAACGATGTTCTGGAATCTTATTCGGTGCGATCGAGCAGTGCAAATGATACAGAGCGCAGTCAATAACTGTCATAACGATGTAGGGGTTTCTGGTATCGTTCAGTTCGCCGTCTGGAAGAGGTGTGAAAATCAGATCAACATCATATCGCCCGGCTAAAAAGTTCCGCAATTGTGAAATTGCCATTTGTTCTGCGCTATGGAGCTTTGCGGCTTGATATCCTTCCAAAAGAATGTTTTTTATTTCCGTCCGGATCAAAGCATCATAATCGGTTTCTTTTATAAATCTTGGCATCTTAAAATCTGTTTTTTTTGTTTTTATTCAGGTCTTTTCTGGAAACTGTTCGAGGCTCAAACTTCGCTACAAAAGTTATCTGATTAACTTCGGCAATGGCATCTTGCAATGAATCGGGCCCATCGTCATTAGCATTGCTGCCTTTTTCAAATGCGTAAAGCTGATCTTCCATAGTTTGAAAGTCGTTATTGCCTCGATGCATGCTGTTAAAAAATATGTTGAGTCTTTCAAAATAACCGGACATACTTTCAATCCTATCGAACTTATCACCTTTAGCTTTTGTATCGGCAGTAACTGGGATAAACCATCCTCTTGAATCACCTTCGATATCAAAATCATTTACAAACTGATCCATTGCGAATAAACCTTCGATTTTATACCGAACATTGTACTTCAATAGTTCGTTGTCCTCAACATAATCATAGAGCCATTCTGCAAGCTTTTTCCTCGAGCTTTGTCGAAGATAGCAGGCTAGCAAGTGAAACTCGCGACCAGTCTTTCCTACCAACACCATTCCTTTATAATCTCCGGCATCCTTGTACGATAAATCTCCGTAAAAACACAGGCCGTCGTATTTATCAAACGAAAGCATTTCCTTATACTGGATGTATTCAGGCTTGAAAACCGTACCGTCCTGAATGTGCATGTGCATATACTCACGCATAAATGATCGGTAAGGTGTTTCTTGAAACTTTGCACGCCAGTAATCGGCATCGGTTTTCTGGGGCCACGATGGTTCAAATGTGTTCAAGTCTTTTACGGCTTTTGCCGTTACAACGAAGTGCTTGATTTTTCGTCGGGCATCTCTCGCTTTTTCATTAATACGTTTGTATTCTTGCTTTAGCTGATTGATGATTGTATTCTTATGAAAGTTATTGTTTGCGCAAATAAATCGTTTACGCTTAGCGCCCTCATCAAAGGTTCCGCGTAAATCTTCCCAAACCCATTCGTAAGCTTTCCGGGATCGTTTTTCGTTATTGCAAAGTTCCTTACTGTCAACGTCATCAATTACGATATAATCCGGGCGTTCCGATTGCTCACGTAAACCACGCACACTTTGGCGAAAGCCACGGCTTACAAATTTGGCGCTATCTATTGTACTAAAATCTCCTTCAGACCAATCTCCGTATTTGTATCGTTTGCCATAGTCGTTAATCAACCGTTGGTTAAATTGCAACTGTGCCTGAATGTCGGAGATCAATTTCTTTGCCTTATCGACCGTTTGGCCAATCAGAAGCATAAACCGCAAATCCTTCTTGAAGTAAAGGAAAAGTGGAATTCCCATATCGGCATGAACGGACTTCGCACCTGATCTGTAAATTTCTAACAGAATGTCAATGATAGGATTGTTGATGATCAGATCGGACATTTCGATATGATACGGTGCGCACGGTACTTTAGCATACATCGGGAAATAATACTCAAACCAGCGCACATATTCTTTTTCGAGTTCCCGGATACGATTCAACTTATCGCCTGGGCGCTCGTTTATGTTGATTGAAGTCGCCTGCTCGATTTTTCGGCAATGCTCTTCATACTGCTTCAGTATTTTTTCGTAATTCTTATTCATTAACCTTCTTGGTTGATTTTATACATGATGAATTGCTTATGGTATTCTGTAAATTGAATTGCTGTTTTTGGGTCTTGGTCAGCCATCCAGTTATCAAACTCTTTGAATACAGAAAATACTATTTGCACACTAATTTTATCGGATAAGGTTTCAATAACTTTATTGATTTTTGCCAATGCATCAGCGTCAACTTTAGAGGTTTTCCCATCGGCAATAGTCATCAGTTCCTTCATTAAAATTTCTTTGATTTTATGAGGCGCTGCCAACATTTCGGCTCGTTTGTCATCCCAGCTCTTTTCTCCGTTGCCCGGGTTCCTCCATTTTGAAAGTGTAACTTCGGAAACGTCTAACATATCAGATATAGCCTTTGCTGTAAGTCCGTCTTCGACAAACATACGTTCGGCCATTACTTTTTTTGCTTTGTTGTTAGTGGGTTTAAGCATGCGTTTTTACGGCAAAAATGCCTTAAAATCAAAGTAAAAAGCGAATTTGTTGCAACCCTTGCCAACAATTTTTTTTAAGGTTTTTTACTATCACATCTTTGCTGAAAATACTCAACATGATTTTCGCTATTCAGCAAAACACGATTACGGCTTATGGTTTTATTTGGGATGGAAACGGAATGGAATTCGTTGCTGCGCTGCAAAGATTAGAACCACAATACAGCAACATCATTGTTAAGTTGCATACGTACGGCGGTTCTGTTTTTGACGGGAATTTAATGTTTAACGCGCTGTCAAAATCCAAATCTAAAATTGAGCTTCAAATCGTCGGTGTGGCTGCTTCTATGGGTGCAGTGCTCTCGCTGAATAAAAACGTTACAGTAAACATTGTGGCCAATGGCTTTTTAATGATCCACGCTCCGAGCGGTTATACTTCAGGAAATGCAAAAGCCCACGAAAGCAACGCGAAACTTTTAAGGTCAATTGAAAAGCAGTTTATTGACTTGCTTACTTCAAGAACCGGAAAGCCTGAAAGCTATGTCAAGAAGTGGCTGGAAGGCGATAATTGGTTTAGCGCTACCGAAGCACAATCTGAAGGTCTTGTTTCTGGAATCATTGATTCGGAAACTGAAATCACTGCCGTGGCTGATCCGCACGAACTTGGTGTCGAAGGTGTTTATAACAGGTTTACGGCGCTCTTTATTCCCGATCAACAACTACAAATTAATAACGATCCTAATATGAAAAAAGCAATTATCGCAGCGCTGGCGTTATCCGGCGTTACAGAGCAAAGCTCTGATACGGCAGTTATCGAAGCCGTGAAAGAACATTACGAAGGTGAAAATACAAAGCTTGTCGCTGATTTGAAAAAAGAAAAGGAAGCCCGATTGAAAGCAGAAGGCGCTCTGAAAGATCAGAAAGACGCGGAAATCACGGCACTTTTGGTAGATGGAAAGGCAAAAGGAAAATTTACTGCCGATCAGGAAGCAACCTACAGAACAATTGGCGAAACGGCCGGAATTGAAGCGCTTACAGCCGCGTTAAGTGCAATCCCGGAACGTCAAACCATTACGGGTCAAATGGGCCAAAAAGGCGGTCCTGATGCCTCAAAATCAAACTGGACCTTTGACCAATGGCAAAAAGAAGATCCACGCGGTTTGGAAGCTTTGGCAAAAGAAAATCCTGAAGCCTTCAAGGAATTGTTTGACGCTAAGTACAAGGGAAAATAGGCTGATTCAGTTCGGCAATTAAAAACGTAAATTCTTAAATAAATATGAAACAGTTAAAAAATCTATCTTTTATTGCGATCCTGGTCAACTTCTGCTTGGCGTTAATGGTCGGGACAATTATTGAACCTGTGACCGGGTTTAATCCAATAGTAACAAGTTCAATCATTTTTGTGGGCGGTACCGGAATGCAGTTTGTTTACCCGAATATTCTGAAAGGCATTGCGCTGGCTGGTGTTTATCGCGAAATATGGACTGGCGAACTTGTCGAGTCTTTTCAGCCTGCTCTTGCCGCATCGTTTCTAAGCGAAATCCCGGATAATAGCCGATATGTTCAATCATCTGCAAATGGCGAAAATCAGGTCATTCATTTAGTTGATATTGGCGCTGATCCGCAGGTACTTTTGAACAATACAACATATCCTATCGGGTATGAGGATTTGGCAAACGGCGATATTGCGTTTCAATTAGATAAATACCAAACCGTTGCTACGAAAGTAACCGACGATGAACTTTACGCCATTACCTACGACAAGGTAGCTGTGGTCAACAAAAAGCATAAGGATGCAATCCTTAAGAAAAAGTTTGGAAAAGCTGTCCATGCGATCGCTCCAGCTTCGCACACGACAAATACACCTGTTATCCCTACATCGGGAACGGTTGTTTCCGGGAAGAAACTATGTTCCGTTAACGATATTATCGATTTGGCGGGTGCGATGAGCGCTGCCGGAGTACCTGACGATGGTAATAGAATCTTGGTTCTTGACACCACACATGTAACGGGCATCTTGAAGGAAGTTAAAAACTTCTACAAAGATTATGCGAACATCGAAACCGGTCAAATCAAATCACTTTTCTACGGGTTCAAGGTGTTTGTTTACCATGCCAACCCAGTTTATTTGGCTTCAAACAGTACCAAAGTTGCTTTTGATGCCGTATTCAATGCTGGCACCATGAACCGCGCTTCTGTAGCGTTCTATGCTCCTGATATGTTCAGGGCTGAAGGTCAAACCAAAATGTACTATGACGAGCCTGGAACCCAAAACCAACAGGCAGCGGTTAACTACCGTCATTACTATTTGGTAGCTCCAAAAAAGGCGCGCTCGATCGCTGCGCTCATAACTGCAAACGAGTAATAATCTAATAATACAATCATGACAAAAGAAGAACTAAAAAAAGAAGCAAAACAGCTTTTTGAAACAACCTCACACAACGTGTTGTATGGCAATCCAAAAGGTGAGTTTTTTACTTCTGAGCAAAGCGGAAATCCGACTTTGAAGGAAGGGGAAACGCTGCACAAGTTTGAGAGATCAGAATTTGTGAAAGCGGCAGACGCGGCAGAACCGCTTAAAGCTGAACAGGCAATAGAAGCAATCGGAAAAGCTACAACGCTTGAAGAATTGAAGCCATTTGAAGCTGACAAACGCGCAACTGTCAAAAAAGCGTATGACGCTAAACTCGCTGAGCTTAACAAAGCGTAAGCGCTCACTGAATTAAAAACTCAAGAAATTCACAATGGCTAATTTAAAAGCAGTTGATACAAAAAAAGGAAAGGTAGGTGCGAACCGCAGGAACAACGATCGACGTGTATCAGCGTTGGTCGTAAGTTCCCCGGTAAATGCTCTCCTGGACTTCAAAAAGACGGTAAAGCTTTACGGCCTTTTCGATGCTGAGCAATACGGGATCACGGAAAAGTTTGATAAAGACAACAACGTGAATGTTTACCGCCATGTTCGGGAATTTTACCGAATGGCAGGCGAAGGCATTCTGCTGAACTTGATGCTTGTTGCACAAACGGAAACGCTTGTAACGATCGTTGAAGATACCACAGGCGACAAACTTAAAAGGTTGCTTGTAGATTCAGAATTCAAAGTACGCCAATTAGCCGTGGCTTTGAATCCTACCGCGCATGCAACCTCAGTCGATGGCTTAGTGCCTGATGTTTTTGCAGCAATAGCGAAAGCTCAGGGAGCTGCTGAGTGGGCGTATGATCAGTTTATGCCAACGCAAATTTTTATCGAAGGCTTCGGCCTTAATGGGCTTGGTTCTGTTGTTCCGGATTTAAGGGCAATTCCAAACGTTTCAGCAACTAAGGTAACGCTTGTGGTTGGTCAGGATTGGCAATATGCCGAAACCAAAACCGGACTCGCTCAAAAGTTTGCAGACGTAGGAACCGTTCTTGGTGTTTGTGCTGCTGCTGCCATAAATCAGAACATCGGCGATAATGATGCGTTTGATTTGACTGAAGCAACAAAGTCCGCATGGATGGAACCTGGTCTTTCAAATCACAAAAAGAACAAAGAGGTGTACGCGCAGCTTCAAACATTTGAAGATAAAGGCTACGTTTTCGGGATTACATACCCGGGATTAGCTGGCGTAAGAATTAACAACGACCATGTTTGCGCACCAATCGTAATTGATGCTGAAGGCAACATGAATGAGCATACAATTGCTTACGGTCGTGTTATGGATGATTGCGTTCGCCAGTTACGTACTGCTTACCTTCCAAAAATCAAAAAAACCTATCCGGTTGATGCACAAGGAAAGTTGCCGACTGGCGTACGTGTCAGCCTTGAAGCTGTTGGCGACAACATTTTTACCGATATGACAAATGCTGTCGAAATTTCGGCAGGCAAAACCATAATTGATCCTGATAGTGATCTGTTGGTTGAAAAGGAACTTATAGTTTCGTTTGACTTACAGCCTACAGGTGTTCTTGGATTTCTTAACGGAACTATTAACCTAAAAGCTAAGCAATAATGGGGCAAATTACAAGAAACGGAAAAGCTTACGACTCGGCAGATTGCCAGTGTTTTATTAACGGTGTTCCTATCGAAATTACTTCCATTTCTTACGGTAACGAACAGGAACATCAATTGAACTATACTCTTGGAAATTCGCCTTCAAGCTGGAGCAAGGGTAAAATAACTCCGAGCGCTACGATCGGAATTATGATGCATGATATCACACCGCTTGAACTGGCTTCGGGTGGTAGTCTTTTAAACGTTAAGCCCTTTGACGTTATTGTCACTTTCACTAATGAATTCAACCTTATTGTTGTGGACAAACTTCTTGTTAAGTTCCAAAACGAAGGTCGTGAGGTTACAGGTGAAATGGGCCTGAAAAGAGAGTATCAAATGTTTGCTCTCAAGGTAGATTTAAACGTAGCTGCCTAATTTAATTTTCAAACCTTAAAGCTCCCGGTAAGGGAGCTTTTTTAAACCAATCCTAAAAGTGAAAAACACATCACCAGCAGTACTTTCTGAAGAGGCTATAAAAGCAGCGGGAGGTAAAGAAAATTTAAGACGTATCGAGTTACCATTAGATGACAACAACAACGAAGCTCTCGAGGTTATTGTAAAAGTTCCCGATCGTAGAACGATGGGCGAATACATGAAGTGGCAAAACAGTAATCCGGCAAAGGCGCAGGACATCCTGGTTAAGAATTGTGTGCTAACAAGCAAAGAAGAGATTCTCGCAAATGATTACCTGTTTTTTACCTGTGTTAGCGCAATTGCTGAACTAATTCCAATCAGGCAGAACACCATAAAAAAGTTTTAGAAAACTGTCCGGGATTAATTAATGATGATGGCTATGACTTAGTTTTTAAAGTCGATGCGCTTCTGAGTCATTATTTACACATTCCATTCCCTGAACAGTTGGATGATGAAACTTGGGGGCTCAAATGGGCACAAGTAAGATGGTTGGCACAAACAGGAATATTAGGCCCTAAAATGATTAGTTAATGGCGGTTACAGATGCATATAAAAAGGTTTTTAGTGATATAGGGGATTTCATTCCTAATATAACCGTTGACCTTATCGCAAGATATGCAGCAGCTTTTGGAATGGCTGCCGTCGGAAAAGCCATTGATAAATTGTTTGTTGAAGATCGTAAAAATAACGACTTCAGTTTCGAGTTCTTTCCAGCAATTGATTCTGAAACGGAATATGTAAAGATTGAATTGCCAGGACTCGAAGCTTTAGAATTTTCAACGGTTTTGCACGGTGATCGTGGAAGCATTTTCGCACCTCCATTATTAGTTTCTTTCAGTCAGGAAAAATCCTTGATTGAAACGGAGGTAAACGATGATGATCCGATCGTTATCGAACGTTGGGGAACAAAGCCGTGGGATTTGACAATTAACGGTTTGCTGATTGACTTGGAAAACCGGATTTATCCGACCGATGAAATCAGAAAATTGAATCAAAATTGGAAGCAGAATGCGGTTGCCAAAGTTGTTGGCCAACAGTTTGAAGAAAAAGATATCGATTCGATTTATTTCCGATCGATTCAGTTTAGCGGTGTTGAAGGTTACCAGGACACGATCCAGTTTACAATAAACGCTGCGAGCATTAAGGCTGTAAATTTTACGCTGTTAAAGCCAAACAAATAACCGATGAACTATTTATATCACAATATTAATCTTCGGATTACTATTGCAGATGATCTGCAATTCACGGTTTGTCAGGCAATCAAAATTGAGTCCAGCGTACAGGTTCTTGCAAATACTGCTAAGGTTGAATTACCACGTATGTTTAGAAATGCGGTTGACGAACTAGGAAAATCGATTGATTTATCCGGTAAATCAATTCTTGACTTTATGAAGCGTGGCGATTCTATCCGGATTGAATTCGGCTATGATGGCGACTTGCAAACAGAGTTTGAAGGTTATATTACGCGAGTTGGTGCTGAATTTCCATTGGTGCTGGAATGCGAAGATGAAATGTTTAAACTGCGCACAGCTCCAAAAGTTCGAAAGTTTATCAAAACCGGAAAACTGATTGATGTTCTACGCGCAGCGCTTCCGGCGCATTATGCAATTGAGTGTAATGCCGAATACACGATCGGTAAATGGCTGCTTCAGGATGCAACGCCTTATAACGTTCTTGAAGAGCTTCGTGAAACCGCTGGAATAAGAGCATATTTCAAGAACCCGACAACATTGTGCGTTGGAATGATCGTCGATTTTAAGGCCGAAACGATTCATAATTTCAACTTCAGCGAGAATGTAAGGCGCGGAAGCAATTTGATATTTGCTCAAAAAGATACAAAACCGGTTTTCTTAACTGTTCAAAGCAAGCAGGGTGATGGGAAAATGCTTAGCGTAACAACTGGCGAAAAGGGTGGCGATGAAAAGAAAATAAAGCTGTGGCCAAACATGACAATTGCCGAGCTGAAGGTATGGGCCGATAAACAGGAAAAGAGTGTTTCCTATAATGGATTTGAAGGAACGCTTGACAGTTGGTGTTATCCTCGAACAAAGCCGGGAGATTCAGCGCAGCTTTACAGGCCGTATTTTAAAGACAGACATCAGGATGGACGCTATTTTATTGAATCGGTAACGATTGACGTAAATGGCGGTGACGGAATAAAAAGAAGCAACGTGTTAACTTATAAATTGTGATCGAAGATTTATTAATCCAGGCAATCAAACAGCTAGGCGGGAAAGCTGAAATTTCGATTATGGTCGGAACTGTAGAATCCATTTCGGATGATGATACATGTAAAGTCGATGATTTTGAAGATGTACGCCTTTCTGCAATTATAGATAACCTGGAAAGCAAGTTTATAATTTATCCAAAGATTGGCTCTAAGGTAATTATTGGATTGTTGGAAGGTCAAGCCGATGCTTTCATTATGGCAGTTTCAGAACCTGAAAAAGTGATTATAAAAATAGCGGATCAGTCTTTTGAAATGAAAGATGGAAAGTTCACGATCAAGTCAGGAACCAACAATTTAAAAACGATTTTAAGCACGGCACTCGACAGGCTGATTAACTCGCAGATAATTGTTCCTGATGGAATAGGAACCTTTTCGCCCGATGATAAAACCGCCTTTGGAAATTTAAAAACACAGGTTAACCAATTGTTACAATAATGCGAAAGGATATTTTAAGAGATGATGACAGCACATTACAATTTGCAAACGGCGATTTTGCGACCGGACAAAGTGATCAGCAGAATGTAATGGCAGCGATCGACTTTCAGCCAGGAGAAATCAAAGAATTTCCTTTAGCTGGTTTCGGGGCTATCAATTACATGAAAACGCCAGTAACTGCTTCGGAGTTTAAACGTGATTTAAAGTTGCAATTAGCCTATGACGGTTACACAAACGCAAATATTGATCTGAGCAAAGGAATTCAAAATTTAAGCATTGATATATGAATGAAATTATTATTACGGTAGTCGGAGTAATCTCCACAGGTATTATGAGCTACCTGACATTTCTTTTTGCCCGGAGCAAATACAAGCAGGAAGTTGAAAAGTTAAAGGTCGAAGTGCTACAAGCTCGTGTTGCCGCTGATTCATTGGCAATCGACAATGACATAAAACTGGCAAATAATTATAAATCAATCCTTGATGACTTGAAACTGCGTTACGACAGTCAATTTAAAGAATATGAACTCGCAATGGCACGAAAGGTTAAGCTGCTTGAAGAGGAAAACAAGTTGAAAGATAGAAAGATTAAGTTGCAAAGGGATGAAATTATAACGCTGAACCGAGAAATTAAGATTTTAAGAGATAATGCAAATAACAGCTCTAAATAATCAATCATTATTTGATATCTCGATCAGACATTTCGGAACTGTTTCCGCTGTGTTTGAGATCGCCGTCTTAAATGGTTTGGGTATAACCGATACTTTGGAACCAGGGCAAAAGATTGAAATTCCAAACAAGGATTTCGGCAATCAGGAGATTGTAAACTATTTTCTGACGAACAATATACAGCCAGCAACGGCTTTAACAGTAGACAATATTGAAACGATCGCCAACGATAATTCGGGAATCGATTTTTGGGGAATTGAGGTTGATTTTGAAGTACAGTAAACATGGCTAGAACTATTGAAGAAATACATAACGAAATGTTATTGCAGATTGCCGAAAACGAAAGCTTGTCGGCTGTACTTAATTCTGATAGCGTTTACTCAATTTACCGATTGTTTTCTTACATAGTTGCAGTTGCAATTTGGAATTTTCAGAACATAAACGATCAGCACAAAAAGGAAGTTCAGGATATCATTTTGGAAAAAACACCCGGAACGCCGCGCTGGTATAAAAGTATGGCATTAGCATTTCAGTATGGTTTTGATTTAATCCCGGACACGGATAAATATAATAATACCGGAGCTACACAGGCAGAAATTCAGGAATCCAAAATTATCAAGTATGCGGCGGTTGTAAATACGACTTCAGGAACAAATATTAAAATCGCAACTGAAACAGCTGGAGAATTATCTCCAATTTCCGATGATCAAAAGGAGGCTTTCACGGCATATATTGAAGAGATCAACTATTGCGGTGTCAATTATGTTATTCAGAATTTACCGCCGGATATCCTGCTGCTGAACTTGATCGTTGGTCGTGATGCACTTGTAATAAATGATTCAGGAATGAACATCCGGACTGGTATCCGAACGGTTGAAATTGCGATAAATGATTACATGAAAGAGCTGCCTTTTAACGGTGAACTCATCCTCAATCATTTATTAAATAAGATAGAATCTGTTGATGGTGTTATGTGGGTTCATTTAGTGAATGCACAAAGTCAGGTTTGGAATGGTGGTTCTGAATCTTACGATTTCGCCCAGCCGATAAACATTAAAACGATCCCGAATTCAGGATACTTTAAACCGTTGAACTTTGACAATGTGAGCTATGTGGTATGAGGTAAAGTATAAGCACTTAATCTTTCATTTGCTGCCGTTCAAATGGAGAACCGGAAAAGATTTGGCTTTCACGTATGCATTGTTATTTCCAATAAAGCAGCTTCATGATGCCTGGTTAAAATTTCGGGATGATAATTTGGATTACTTAAAATATAACGGTCAGGTTTGTTATATGCGAGGCGCTTTGAATGATAAATTCGATTATGATCTCAGACGAATAACAATTACTAGAACGCCTAAAATCC